>NZ_JARWAI010000007.1:0-236713 GCF_031451645.1 Vreelandella gomseomensis
AATTGAGGTGATGAGCGAGGAGCTGGCGAAGTACCATGAGGTTCCGTCATCGACACATTGACGGTGTTGCACTCAGAGCCTGCATCCGCCCTGATTTTTGGGGTTCTGCCCTGCTAATGCCAACGCTCAGGTTGGATAGAAATCAATTAGGACTTTTAGATTGGAGATATTATGCGCATAAAGACGACTATTCTGGCCGCGGGATTTTTCCTGATCGCTGGCAGCGCTGAGGCACGCGACGAACGAGCCTCACTTGAGGGTGTGTGTGGCTATGAAGCTGATTTTGCAGAAGCCGCGATGCAGGGACGTTTGGACGGCTTTTCAAAGGAAGAGGTCTTGCAAGGAATTCCGCCAGATGACGATAGCGAGTCCGCCCGTATGGCTAAGTCGGTCTATGACAAGGTCTATGCGTACGATATCAGCAGTCATTCCGTTGAAGCCTTCCGGGAAAAGGTATTTCAAGAATGTATGGAGGAGGGCTAGATAAAAGCGGCAATAACGGGCTTATTCAGGCAGTTTAATTGAACCAACCGGCACATGATCCAACCTACCATGTGCCGGTTACGTCCCTTACATATCGCCAAGGAACACAATCGATTGGTGCTCGGCGACCACGCTTTTAAGGGGTTTGCATAACGCTTGAAACACTTCTTTATGTCCAATCTGCTTGCCCATGGGATCGGACTTTAAAGTGTAGCTCTACTCAAAAAAGAGGGGTCGCCGGGTTCACCCATGACCGGCTGGACAAACACAAAAAAGCCGATACTCGTAAAAGTATCGGCTTTTTCTATGTATGGTAGCGGGGACCGGATTTGAACCGATGACCTTCGGGTTATGAGCCCGACGAGCTACCAGACTGCTCCACCCCGCATCAACGTGTGGCGTATTCTACGCTTTTTTTACGTTTCGTCAACAGGGGATTTTAAAACGTTTGCCCTATAGCCGTTGATGGTCTGGGTGCTGCAACATGAGACGAGTAGCGCTATGCTGAGGTTAGTGCAACAAGAACAATGCTGACTCTCGGCAAGTCGCGTATCTGTATTGCGATTTGCCGTTGGTACTCAAGCGCCAAGGCGCTTTTCACAATGGCTTGCGGTTTTCATCATGCAGTGCCCAAGCCATTCGTCATATCAGGGAGGTAGTCAATGGCCAATCAAGCCCCCGTCGCCTGGGTAACTGGTGGAACTGGTGGTATCGGTACGGCGATTTGTCGTTCGCTGGCGGATGCGGGTTATCTGGTCGTAGCGGGTTATCACAACCCCGAGAAGGCCAAGACCTGGCTGGCATCGCAGCAGGAAGATGGCTATAACAACATCGCGCTGTCCGGTGTCGATCTCGCCGACCATCAAGCCTGTCTTGAAGGTGCTCAGCAAATCCAGGAGCAGCATGGCCCCATCAGTGTGCTGGTCAACTGCGCGGGAATCACCCGCGACGGCACCATGAAGAAAATGTCCTACGAGCAGTGGCACGAGGTAATCGATACCAACCTGAACAGTGTCTTCAACACCTGCCGCAGCGTGATCGAGATGATGCTCGAGCATGGGTACGGCCGGATTATCAATATTTCGTCGATCAATGGCCGTAAAGGACAATTTGGCCAGGTGAATTACGCGGCGGCAAAGGCGGGGATGCACGGCTTGACCATGTCGCTTGCTCAGGAGACGGCAACCAAGGGCATTACCGTGAATACCGTGTCGCCGGGCTATATCGCCACCGATATGATCATGAACATTCCCGAAAAAGTGCGCGAGGCGATCCGTGAGACGATCCCCGTCAAGCGCTACGGCAAGCCAGAAGAAATCGGTCGACTGGTGACATTTCTAGCCGATGAGGAGTCCGGGTTCATCACCGGGGCCAATATCGATATCAACGGCGGTCAGTTCATGGGCTAAATGCTCTGGACGACATGTCCCGTGACGATGAAGCCAGCGAGGATGCCTCGCTGGCTTTTGTCGTTTGTCAGGGCGGTGGTGTTCGGGCGAGGCGCGTTAGCAATTCGTCGAGTTCGTTGACCTCCTGCACCCACAGCGTTCTTGGCATTGGGCCAAGGGCGACGAGCCCGGCCAGCACATCGGTGACTTCCTGGGCGCGGCTGCGTTCCTGTTGAAGCCCGTCGTTAAGACGCTCTACCTGGATGGCCAGCCGCAGGGGCTCGTCGTGCTGGCGAACGCGTCCCATGGCCAGCAGTGAAAGGTGCACACGCAGCCGGGCGAGTTGGTCCTGCAAGGTCGCCTCGAGTGATTCGGGCAGGGCTTCTCGGCGGCGCTGGTTGCGTTGATGATGGGCGTCGGTAAACGCTGCCGGCAACGGCTGCTCGCCCAACACCGCGACGGCGTCCACGTCGTCGGTCGCCTCGCCGACCAGGCGACGCTCATCGGCCGCCAGGTGGGCTTCCATCAGGGGCATCAGTTGCTGCCAGGTGGTGACCGCGCTGGCCACTTCAAGGCGGTTCAGGCGTTCGCGCCGGGCGCGTATGATGCCGCTCAGGCGTCGCTGCATGCCGTCGCTGCGACGGTTGCGCGGCAGTGGCTCCAGGCGTGTTGCCTGATTGACGAAAGCATCCAGCGTGGCGTGCTCGCTGGCGTCCTGAGGCTGCCAGCTGTCCATCTCGTCGATCAGGGTCTGCAGGGCGTCGAGCTGCTGCTGTTGCTGGGCGCGCTGTTCCTGCTTGTGTGCATCACGCAGCGCAAAAAGCTGGTCGCACTCGTGACGGAAGGTTTTCCATAGTGTCTGCTCCTCGCCCTTGGGCGCACGCCCCAGCTGACGCCATTGTTGCTGGAGCTGCTTGGCGTGCTCGATGCGCTGGGCGAGAGGGCGCTCGTCCTGGTGGAGCGCCTGAACGTCGGCAATCAGGGCTTTTTTCTGGTCGGCCATATGTTCGGCACGTGCGTCGATCAGGGTCTGTAACCGATGACGAATGCGGCCAAACCGCCGGCCGATCGCCTCTGCCTGGTCACGCGGCACCGGGGAGTGATGCCGCCACTGCTGGCGTGCTTTATCGCGGATCTCGCGCAGCATGTCCGGGTCGGCGTCCGCCGCCGGCTGATCCAGCAGGGTTTCCAACTGCTCGCACAAGGCTTCCCGGGCGTGCAGATTGGCCGTGCGTTCCTGGGTCAGTCGTTCGCGCCACGGGGCGAGCCGTTCGTGAATGCGGTCGGATGCTGCGCGAAAGCGCGCGGACAGATCCCGATTGGCCGCTGCATCCCCTAGCGATTTCCACTCTTTCACCAATTGGCGATGATGGCGATCCAGCGCCGCCTCTTCCATGTAGCCGTCGTTGGCCAGGGCTTCGATGGCGTCGCACAGCTGTTCGCGCTTGGGCCCTGCTACAAAGCCCCGCCAGTCGCGCAGTTCGGCGAGCTGCGCACCGAGGTGTTTGAGGCGCGCCTTGAGCGGCCTGGCCTCGGTGTCCTGGAGGGCCTCGATACCTGGCTTGAGCCGCTGATGGAGGCGGCTGGCACTTTTGAAGGCGCCGCGTTCGAGCAATTGCTCGAAGCTGTCCAGTTCGGCCTGGTAAGCGCTGAGTGACGGGGCGTCATGCTGGGCGGGCGCTGTGTCAGGGGCCGTCGCGAGTGCTTCCTGAGCCTGGCGAGCGAGCGCCGGCATCGTCAGGCGGTCGGGCCAGCGGCACGCATCAAGCAGCGTCGCCAACCTGGCGTGGTCGCCATCGGCGAGCGCTTGCTCAACGTCGGCGCTGACGCCCTGCCAGCGCTGCCAGGCTTCAATACAGGCGTCGTAGTCCTTGAGCGCGCGGGTGTAGCGTTGGCGGGTAGCCTCGCTGGGCGGGTGTACATCCGAAAGGTGCTGCCAGCGCTGGCCGAGCAGTTGGCGTTGGGCACGCAGGCTGTCGATGTCCTGTGCCGTCAGGGCGTTGCCCAGGCGTAGTCCCTCCAGGGTTTCTTCAAGCCCTTCCAGGAGCTGGTCACGCGTCAGGTCGGTGGCTTCGCGCTGCTGCTCCTGCTCCTGGCGCGCCTGCTCCTGGGTTTCGTGATCGTGCAGCGTCTTGCGACAGGTCAGCACCGCCTGGTGATAGCGGGCCTCCTGTTCCTGGCTGGGGGACTGGCCGAGCTGTTCCCACTCGCGCTGCAAGTGGCGCAACCGCCCGCCGTAAAGCGGCTCCCAGGTAGATTGGGCGTGACGCTCGAGCTGCTGAAGAAGCGTTTCGCGCTGCTGTTGCTGGGCCTCTTCCCACTCGGCGTCGGCCCGCAGGGCTTGCAGCCGCTCGCGGGCCATACGGGTCACCTGGCGATCACGGCGCGCCTGTTTTAACAGCTGCTTTAATCCGGCTTCGCTGGCCACACGATCCGCGGCCTGGTGACGAACCGCGGCGACCCCGTTGTGGCAAGCCTGTTCGATCAGATCCTGCTCGTCGGCCAACCTGTCGAGCGCGGTCAGGCGCAGGTTGAGGTTATCGCCCTCCAGCGCCACGGCATTGAGCAACCTGGCATCGTCGATACGCGCGACAAGCGCCTCACGCTGGCCGAGCCCCGTTTGCCCCTGCCGGCCGCTCAGCCGCTGGCGCAACGCCTCGTGCCAGTCGGGCGCGTCTTGGTGTGCAGGGTAGGCCACCACCAGGCCTTCCAGGTCATCCAGAGCGAGCAGTGCAGCGAGCTGAATGGCGCTGTCGCTGTCCCTGGCGAGGGCGGTAAGCGCCTTGCGCTGCTCCGCATGATCGGGGTCTAGGCGATGGAGAGCCTGGCGACGTACCTCGGGGTTTGGGTGTTGCCAGCGAGGTGCGAACAGGCGTCTTAACAGTCCGTGCATGGATCATCCTGCTGTTAGGCGCTTTGCGTGATAAAATTCAGACGACGACCGTTCGTAAGGTTGCAGTCGTCGGCGCTGTCGCTTAGCGTTGAGTTATGATGTGGGTATGACGAGGGTCAATGCTCACCGCCCAAAAAGTGCGCGAATGCGCTACCTTGTATCTTACCTGATCATGACATGGAGTTCGGCCATGAGCCTCAATGTGGATAGTGCCGACGTGGCCTTTACCTTTAAAGGCGGCATGCTGCCGATGACCGTCATGGAGCTAAGCAGCGCTGACCCAGAACATATCCGACGTCAACTGGCAGGCAAGCTGTCGCAATCGCCTGCATTCTTTCAGCATACACCGGTTGTGCTCAGCGTGGAAAAACTCGATGAGCCCCACCTGTCGCTTGAGCGAATCTGCGCGGTTTGCCGGGATCATAAGCTGCTCCCCGTGGCAGTGAGGGGCGGTACCGAGCCGGTTCGCCAGTCGGCGTGGGCGCTGGGGCTGGGCTGGTTCGCACCGGTCGACGAGAGCCGCGCGCAGATGCTCAAGAGCGTCAATGGCGAGCCCGCCGACGACAGCACAGCCTCCGTGGCGGCCATCAATGACGCTGCCGCCGAGGAAAAGGAAGAGGAAGGTGCCGCTGCCGACACCACGCGACTGTACCGGGGGACGGTGCGCTCGGGGCAGCAGGTCAGCGCTTCCGGCGGCGATCTGGTGGTGATCGGCGCCGTCAATGCGGGGGCCGAAGTATTGGCCGCTGGCAGCATTCATGTTTATGGCGCATTGCGGGGGCGTGCGTTAGCGGGTATTCATGGCAATACCCAGGCGGGTATTTATTGCCGTGAGCTCGCCGCCGAATTGCTGTCGGTGGCGGGTAATTACAAGCGTCTGGAAGATATCGATTCTCAGCTGCTGGGAGCGCCGGCCGAAGTGCATTTTGCCCAGGAACAGTTGGACATTAAGCCGCTGAACTAGAGATAACGGCGCAACCCGTTGAGAATGCCAGTCACGCGGCGTTGCCGTGTGGCTTGTTGATGACATAGACGTTCCCGTTGTCCGTAGTGCGCCTACCGCGCTTGCGCAGAACGACTTCAAGAAGGAAGTGACTCTTGGCCAAAATCATTGTAGTGACCTCAGGTAAAGGGGGGGTCGGTAAAACCACAAGCGCTGCCGCTATTTCGACAGGCTTAGCGTTGCGCGGCAAGAAGACAGTGGTGATCGATTTCGACGTCGGCTTGCGCAATCTCGACCTGATCATGGGGTGCGAGCGACGGGTAGTGTACGACCTGGTGAACGTGATCCAGGGCGAAGCGGGTCTCAATCAGGCGCTGATTCGCGACAAGCGTGTCGAAAACCTGTTTATCCTGCCGGCCTCGCAAACCCGCGACAAAGACGCCTTGACCCAAGAAGGCGTTGCCGAGGTGCTTGATAAACTGAAAGAAGACTTTGACTTTATCATCTGCGATTCGCCTGCCGGCATCGAGCGTGGCGCCCAGCTCGCCATGTACTTTGCCGACGAAGCCATCGTGGTGACCAACCCGGAAGTCTCCTCGGTTCGCGATTCCGACCGCATTCTCGGCTTGCTGGCGTCCAAGACGCGGCGCGCCGAGGATAGCAGCGACCCCATCAAGGAACACCTGCTGGTCACGCGCTATAACCCTGAACGTGTCACCTCGGGCGATATGCTTACGCTGGACGATATCCGCGAAATACTGGCGATCAACCTGCTCGGCCTGATTCCCGAATCGGAAGCCGTGCTGCGGGCGTCTAACCAGGGCGTGCCGGTGACCCACGATATTTCAAGCGATGCAGGCCAGGCTTACAGCGACACCGTGGCACGGTTGCTCGGTGAAGACATGCCGCTACGCTTTCACGAAATGCAGCGCAAAGGCTTGTTGAGCCGGATGTTCGGGGGAGGTCGTCGATGAAACTGCTGGAGTTCTTGAAGCGTGAGCGCAAGAAATCTGCTTCGGTGGCCAAGGAACGCCTGCAAATTATCGTGGCGCATCAGCGCAGCCAGCGAGGGCAGCCCGACTACATGCCCATGCTGGAGCGTGAGTTGCTCGAGGTCATCCGCCGCTATGTGAATGTGGATGACGACGCTATTCAGATATCCCTGGATAGCGAAGATAACTGCTCGGTGCTGGAGTTGAACGTGACGCTGCCCAAAAGCTGATGGGCGGTTTGCGGGATACGCGGCGAAACCCGCCGTGGATATGCTAGGCTTGGGCTTTTCTTTGCCCCGCGGAGTGCTTGTCCATGGCGTCACCCACTGCTGCCCCCGCCAGCTTTCTATGGCATGACTATGAGACCTTCGGGGCCGATACGCGTCGCGATCGGCCCGCTCAGTTCGCCGCCTTGCGCACCGATGCGGATCTGAACGAGATCGGTGAGCCCATCGAGCTGTTCTGTCGCCCCGCTGACGATTACCTGCCCCATCCTGCCGCCTGTCTGATTACCGGTATCACACCGCAAAAAGCCCAGCGCCACGGCCTGCCCGAAGCGCAGTTTGCGGGTGAAGTGCAGCGCCACATGAGCGAGCCGGGTACCTGCGTGGTGGGCTACAACAGCCTGCGCTTCGACGACGAAGTGTCGCGTCATCTGTTCTACCGCAACTTACTCGACCCCTACGCGCGGGAATGGCAAAACGGCAACTCGCGCTGGGATCTGATCGACGTGGTCAGGGCATTTTACGCCCTACGCCCGGAAGGCATCGAATGGCCGCAGCGCGACGACGGGGCGCCAAGTTTCAAGCTTGAACACCTCACTGCCGCCAATGGTATCGCCCACGAAGGTGCCCACGATGCGGTCGCCGACGTGCGCGCCACGATTGCGCTGGCGCGCCTGCTCAAGTCGCGCAACGGCAAGCTGTTCGACTATCTGCTGGGGCTCCGCAGCAAGCGGGCGGTGGCCCAGCAGCTGGATTTGCCCAGCGCCAAGCCGGTGCTGCACATCTCGCGTCGATACCCGGCAAGCCGCGGGTGCAGTGCCCTGGTGGTGCCGCTGGCGGAACACCCCAGCAACCCCAACGGGGTGATCGTCTACGATCTCAGCGTCGACCCCAGCGAGCTATTGTCGATGTCCGCCGAGCAGATCCGCGAGCGGGTCTTCGTCAGCCAGCAAGACCTGTCGGAAGGCGAGGCTCGCATTCCCCTCAAGGTTATTCATATCAACCGCTGCCCGGTGGTCTTTCCGGCGACGGCACTCAAAGATGTCGACGGCCCCCACAAGGGTGAGTACGGCGATATCGTGGCCCGCCTGGGACTGGACATGGACGCCTGCCGAACGCACTGGAAGATGCTCCGTGAGGCGTCGGGCGTGGCCCAGAAAGTGGCCGAGGTGTTCAGTGCAGGCTATGACGATGCACCCCAGGACCCCGATTTGATGCTCTACGCGGGGTCGTTTTTCTCGGCGGCCGATCGCAGGCAGATGGAGCGCGTGCGCGCCATGGATCCCTGGGACCTGGTGGGCGAGCGGTTTGCCTTTCAGGATCCGCGTCTGGAAGAAATGCTGTTTCGATTTCGTGCCCGCAGCTACCCGGAAACGCTGGAAGGTGACGAGCTGGAGCAGTGGGAGGCGTTTCGCTGGATGCGCATCAACGATGCGACCCTATCGGGTTTGACTCTCAAGGGGTTCGCCCGGGAAATCGAGCACTACAACCAGCAGACCCTGACTGATCACCAGCGTCAGGTGCTGGAAGAGCTGGTGCTTTACGTGGAGGCGATGCTGCCTGCCCAGGCGTTTGACGCCTGAGCAGGCAGGGCATGCGCTTACTCGCTCGCCTTCTTGGGTAGGGGATCAAGCTGCTCGCGGATCTCCGCCACGTCGCTGGGCGCGTCGCCAGGGTTGAAGCGTACGTCCAGCTGGTGTTCGCGAAGCGCAGGCCACAGGGCCTGAAGCTCGTCCGTGGTGACCTCGAGGGCCAGTTCGGCGAGCCGCTCGCGGCGGTCAAAGCGCACGTCGTCGCGGGCGGTGGCCTGCCAGTAACGATTGGCCATCTGGCCAAGCTGGGTATCGCGCTGGCGCAGTCGACTGTTCACAGCCTGGCGATAGGCGTCCAGCTCACTGTCGTCCAACTGCGCGAGCCGTTCGTCGGCGTCCTCCAGAAACGCGTCCATGCGCTCGGCAATCGTCTCACTGTCCGCGTCGGGTGACTGCACCACCATGGCGATGCCCGGTGCGTCGAGCAGCGGAAAATAACCGGCATTCACCACATAGCCGAGCTGTTCTTCGGTTCTCAAGCGCTGGTAGAACGGCGTCTCCAACCACTGTGCAAGTACCTGGGTAGCCGCCTGCTCGCGCGGGGTTTGATCGCGGCCTTGCAGGTAGCGCAACACGATGGACTCCTCGCGCTCGCTGTGGGGGTGCAGCACCCTGTCGTTGCTTTCCACCGCCAGCGGCGTGAGGGTGGGAATGTCGTCGCGCGTCAGTCGCGGGGTGAGCTTGCCGCGCATCAGGTTTGCCTGCTCGCGGGCAAGCTCAGGGCCCAGGTTGCCCACGGCCATGGCGTCGACGTAAAGGTCATCCAGGAAACGCCGCCGAAAGTCGATCAAATGGCCGCGTTCCAGGCGCTGGCTGGCGTCGAGCAACGCCTGTGTTGACCATTGGGGCGTCAGTAGCGCCTCGCCCAGCGTGCCGCTCGCCTGGCCATATAAGGATTCTTGTGGCGCGTTGCGCCATTCACGCTGAAGCCGGTTGCGTACCCGCTCGAAATCGCCTTGACGAATGTCGGCCCCGCTGAGCTGTTCCAGCGCCTGTTCGATCAGCGGCGTCTGGCCGTCCCGCCAGCCGGAGAACGACAGCGTCATGCCACGAGAGTGGGCGTAGGCGCTGAACGACTGGCCCGCCAGCCAGGCCGGGTACAGCGATTCATTGAGGCTGTCGTTCAGCCAGTTGGCCAGCAGCCGGGTAAGCACGGCTTCCTCGGCGGAATAGCTGGTGCTGGGGTGCTGCAGGCTCAGGCGCCACTCGACCTTGGGGGTGTTGAATCGCGCATCCTGCATATGCCAGGCAGTAAACGAGGGCGTGTCGATCAGCGTGCTGGGGCGTTCGTCCTGGCCGTCCAGTAGGGTCAGGTCGCTGGCGATAAACGGGTTGGGCGCAGGCAGCGCCAGCCCGCTCAATGGCTGTCCTTCCTGGCGGGGCGATTGTTCTCGCCAGGCCGTATCGAACCAGGGCGTTACCTGGTCGCTTTCAACCTCCGGCCCTGAGTAGAGGCGCAGCATGTTGTCCTCGGTGAGGGCGTCCAGGTAGCGCCGGTGCTGCTCGGGGTCGAAGCCGTCCATGCGGTAGGCGGCGTACTGGACATCTTCCACCGGGTAACGCGCGAGGCTCATCGATAGCCGAATGGCTTCCTGCTGGGGTTCGCCGGGCTGCTGAAAGCGGAAGGCTTGCTCGTTCAGGTCGGCTTGCTCGGCGTAGCGCCATTCTTCCAGCCCCCTCTGGCGAATGCGCGCGATCGCCGCGAACAGCGTGGCCTGGATATCGTCCAGGCGCTCGGCGCCGTCGTCGGTAAGGCTGATCGATACCGTCAAGAGGGCGTCCTGGCCGTCGGCACGGCTGACCCCGGCAGAAAGCCCATCGGCGAGTCCCGCGTCCCTGAGTACCGCGAGCAGGCTGCCGTCGCCTTCATCACCGAGCAGGTGGGCAATCAACTGGGTCGGCTTTTGGCGATAGGCGTCGGACGGGTCGGGAATCGGAAAGTAGAAGCGAACCTGGTGACGGTCTTCAAGGGAATGGCGCTCGACATAGCGGGGCAGGGTGTCGCTTTCCACCAGCGGTGTGTCGATGCTGGGGGTCTCTCGGTCGTTATCGGGAATCTCGGCGAAACGCTCGACGACCCAGTCTTCCAGGGTATCCAGCGACTGGGGTGCCACGACGGCCAGGTTCATCACATTGGCGTCGTAGTGGCGCTGATAAAACGCCATCACCCGTTCGCGAAGGGTGGCTTCGCCTTCCGGGGGGGTAGCCAGCGTCTCGCGGTTACCCACGGCAAACTGGGTGGTGGGGTTATCCGGGTTCAGCAACTGGTTGAGTACCGCGTTTTCGCGCCGTCCTTCGTCCCGCCGACGCGCAACGTATTCGGAGTGAACGACGTTGCGTTCGCTTTCAAGCCGGTCGGCGTTGAACAGCGGTGAAACAAAAAAAGCGCTGAATCTGTCCAGTGCGCCCTCGAAGGCGGAAGGCTCAATGCTGAAAAAGTAATTGGTATCCTGAGAGGCGGTAAAGGCGTTGTGCGAGCCTGCGTTGCGCGATAGGTAGCGCTGATAGGCGTCAGCCTCTGGGTAAGCTTCGGTGCCCAAAAACAGCATGTGCTCGAGGAAGTGGGCGAGTCCCTGTAGGTCATCAGGGTCCTGGGCGCTGCCGACCCGTACGTTCATCGACGCCGCCGCTTTATCGGCCTCGTCATCGCTGACGAGCAGCACATTCAATCCATTTTCCAGTTCGAGCACGCGGTAGTCGCGCTCGTCATACGGGCTGACGTGAGGTGTGATGACGCCCTTGATGTTCTCTTCGTCGGCAGCCAGTGCCGTGGGCGCAAACCAAAGGCTGCCCATGGCCATGCCCAGCAGAGCGCCTCCAGGCAACGCTATATTCCAACGTGAAAAGCGTTTTAAACCAATAAGTTGACGCATGTAAGCTCCTATGGCGTGGTCCAGCGTATCATCGGCCCGGTGGGGTGCGCGCAGGCCGGTGACTGGTAGGTGGGGAAGTTGATCTGTTTTGATACCGGAAAAGCGCCCAACAGTTCCAGCGGCGCAGGGGTCAATAACCGGTCAAGGGTCGCATGGTCGGTGTCCGGGTTCAGCCAGGCGTCGGCGTCCTGCGGGGCAATCACGGCCGACAGGCGATCCGTCAGCGGCGATAGGCAGGCGTTGGCCGGCACGGTAATCAAGGCGGTGGAGTCGGTATAGGCCGTCAAGGTGGTGTGGTAGCGACACCACAGTCCCGCCAGCAACAAAGGCCCGCGATCTACCTGGGTGACCAGATAGGGCTGCTTGGCGCGGGGCAGCCGCTTCCAGATATAAAAACCGCTCACCGGCACCAGGCAGCGACGCGAACGGTAGGCTTCCTGAAACATGTTGCGCTGCGTCAGGGTTTCCGCCCGTGCGCAGTGGGGCGCGTTGTCGAGCACGGTCAGCCAGGGCGGGGTCAACCCCCAGAACAATGACTGTAAACAGAGGGTGCCATCGACCGCGCGGATCGCCGATACCGGCTGGCGCGGCGCCACGTTGGGAGACTCAAGCAAAGGTTCAGTCATCTTCAGGCGTGGGAGTAGGCGGGCAAGCGGCAGTTGCTGCACGTGTAGACGCCCGGCCATGCAGGTCTCCTTTTTACGCTAACGCGTTGTCGTTGCCCGTTAAGGGGCCTTTACGCATGAAATGTCGCGGTTTAGAGTCGAAAACAGTGTTCGATGTGGGGTATCCTATAGTATCCCTTGTTCACGCTAAAGCGCGATAAGGCAATCTTCCTGTTTGCCGTTCACTTTAAGAGATCGCCATGGCCCGCCCCAGACAGCACGCGCCCGATGCCCTACATGCGCAGGTGATGCGCGCTTGCGATGAATGGCTTTCCAAACAGCCCATTCATGGCCTTTCGCTGCGTGCTCTGGCCCGAGACGTCGGCTGCGCGCCCAGTACGCTGCTCAAGCTTTATGGCAGCTTCAACATCCTGTTGCAACACGTCAACGTCGAGACCCTGGCGCGCCTGCAGCTGACCATTTCCAGCCTGGCGTCCGACGAACCCGAGCCGTGGCTGCGGGCGCTCGCCAACGCCTACTGGCGCTTCGCCGAGCAGGACTGCTATCGCTGGCAACTGCTGTTCGACCATCCGCTGGCCCAGGAAGGCGAGCTGGACCAACGCCAGAGTCAATTGATCGAAGCCTTGTTCACCCAGGTGGAAACATCGCTCAAACGTTATCAGCCGGCGTTGGATGATGCCGAAGCCCGGCGGCTGGGACGCACCCTCTGGGGAAGCGTGCACGGCCTGGTCCAGCTGGGGCTGAACGAGCGCCTGGGCTATTGGCAGGGGCATCAGCTCAAGGTGGACGAGCTGCTCGACCAGCTGTTGAGCACCATTCTTGCGGGGCTGCGCCATCGAGGGCCAGACGCGGAATGAGCGTGGTGAAGCCAGTGCGCCATCTGTTGCGCGGCGGTATTTTCCTGATCATGCGGCTTTGCTACCGCCTGCGCGTTCGAGGGCGCTGCCATATTCCCAGGCAAGGGCCGGCGCTGGTGGTATGCAACCATGTCAGCTTCATGGATGCGCTGGTGCTGGGCGGCGGCAGTCCGCGTCCGTTGCGCTTTGTCATGGATCAGCCGATTTTCGACTCGCCCTGGCTCAAGTGGTGGTTTCAGCTGGTGGGGGCCATCCCCATCGAATCGGAACGGCGCAGCCCAGGTGCGTTGCGTCGCGCGCTGGAAGACGTCAGCCAGGCGTTGCGGCATGGCGAGGTGGTGATGGTGTTTCCCGAAGGGCGGCTGACGCCCGACGGCGAGATCCATGCCTTTCGGCGCGGACTCGAGGCGATCCTCATGCGCGATAGTGTCCCCGTGGTGCCTGCCGCGCTTGCGGGGCTGTGGGGATCCTGGACGTCGCACTACGACGGCAAGGCGCTGAAGAAATGGCCCAGGCGCTTCCGCGCGCCGGTGAGTCTTCACTTCGGCGACCCTGTCGACCCGCGGGCAATCGGCGACCTGGCGCTGCGCCGCCACCTTGAGCAGCAGGTGCGCGACCTCAAGGCGCAAGCCGACCGGGATCTTAGTGATTGAGCCCGGCGAGCGCGGCCTTCCAGCAGCGCGCTGAGGTGATCAGGTTTTCCCGGATATCCAGAATTTCCATCCGCGTGTTGCCGATCTGCAAGCAGGCGGGGCCTTCCGGAAACCCTTCCAGGTGCTCCAGGATCAACCCGTTCAGGGTTTTGGGTCCGTCGGTGGGCAGCTGCCAGCCCAGCATCTTGTTGATGTCGCGAATGGTCGCCGTGCCTTCGATGACATGGCTGCCGTCGGCCTGCTGGTGTATCTCGTCGTCTTCCGACACGTCGGTGGTAAATTCCCCGACAATCTCCTCGAGAATATCCTCCAGCGTCACTAGTCCTTCAACGTCGCCGTATTCGTCCACCACGATGCCAATGCGACGCTTCTGCTTCTGGAAGTTGAGCAGCTGGGTATGCAGCGGCGTGGACTCGGGAATAAAGTAGGGTTCCCGTGCTTCCTGAACGATCGACGCCTTGGTCACTTCGCTGCGGGATAGAAAGCGCGCCGCATTGCGCAGGTGAAGCATGCCGATGATGTTATTGATGTCGCCTTTGTAGACCGGCAATCGCGTGTGCTGGCTGGTGCGGATCTGCGCCAGGATGTCGTCGAGCGAGTCGTCCAGGTCGATACCCAGCACTTCGTGGCGGGGCACCATGATGTCGTTGACGGTGACGTTTTCGAGATCGAGGATCGACAGCAGCATGGCCCGGTGGCGGTAGGGAATCAGCGTGCCGGCTTCGTGCACCACGGTGCGCAGCTCGTCACGGGTCAGGCTGTCGCCGCCGTTTTCGACGCTCTTGACGCCGATCAGGCGCAGCAGGGTGTTGGATACGGCGTTGACCAGCCACACCAGCGGATAGAGCAGCTTGAGCAGCGGTTCCAGAGCGTAGGAGCTGGGGTAGGCGATACGCTCGGGTTTGATCGCCGCGTAGGTCTTGGGCGTCACCTCGGAAAAAATCAGGATCGTGATGGTCAGCAGCGCGGTGGAAATGGCCGGCCCCGAGACATCGCCAAAAAAATGGATGGCAATGATGGTAGCGATGGACGCGGCAAGGTTGTTGACGAAATTATTGCCGATCAGGATAACGCCGATCAGGCGGTCGGGGCGTGCCAGCAGGCGCATGACACGTTTGGCGCGGCGGTCGCCGCTGCTGGCGCTGTGGCTGAGCCGATAGCGGTTGATCGACATCATGCCGGTTTCTGAACTTGAGAAAAAGGCAGAGAGGGCAATTAGCAGGGCCAGCAGGCCAAAGAGTAATCCCAGGGGGAAGTCATCGCTCAAGTCGGAAATTCCTTTACGCCGTGTTCAGCTCGATTTGTAAGAGGTTGTCACAGGGGTGTCAATACACCGCCTTGCCTGCAGGTTAGCGATTGAGTACCACTTCAAGCACGAACTTGCTGCCAAAATAGGCCAGGATCAAAAGCGTGCAGCCGCCGAGCGTCCAGCGTACCGCGCGCATGCCGCGCCAGCCATAGCGGTAGCGGCCAATCAGGAGCGTGGTGAAAATCACCCAGGCGAAAAGTGACAGCACGGTTTTGTGCGCCAGGTGCTGGGCGAAGAAGTTGTCGAGAAAGAGCAGGCCGCTGACGATCGACAGGGTCAGCAGCACGATGCCGGCCCAGATGAGCTCGAAAAGCACGCGCTCCATGGTAGTGAGCGGGGGAAGCGATTGAACGATGCCGCGAATGTGGTGGTGGCGTAGCGCCTGGTTCTGTAGCCCGACGAGTACCGCCTGGACGGCGGCGATGGCGAGTACCGCGAAGGCCAGCGCCGAGCTGACCGCGTGTACCAGGATGCCCGGCGTCAACCCGCTGTGGCCGCCCTGGCTGGGTAGCCAGGTGGCCGCCAGCAGGGCAATCCCGGCAAGCGGGAAGAGCGCAATGCCCGCATTCAGCACCGGCTTGAACAGGCTGGCGACCAGCACCACATTGACGGCAACGGCCATGAGCAGCGTGGCGCTGGTGGCAAAGCCGGGGAGCAAGCCGGGGGTCTGGCCAACCAGCTGCACGACCACCGGGATATGCAGCAGCAGCCCCAGGGCGGCGACAAGGCGAACCATGGTCTGGCGGGGCGGGACACGCCGGAACAGCGTCATTCCCTGCCAGATGGCGGCGGCGACATACAATACAAAGGCGATAGTGGCGAAAGGGAGCGCCTGCATGATGCTATCCGTGCGCCTTGCAGCGCGTCATGATGAAAGTGGCAATGAGCGTGATCATTGAATACGGCGAACCGATATCCGTCTACTATAACGAATCCTTACAGTGACGCACAGCCATCGACACCTCCTGCCCCATGGAGACTCATGCGGCGAGCGCGTATAATCTTTTCCACATTAGTCCAGCGGCGGTCACGCCCGGCGACAGCGACGGAGGCAGAGAGGCCCCATGTTTTCGAATCTCAGTGAGCGTCTTTCCCAGACGTTAAAATCGATCAAGGGTCAGGCACGCCTGACCGAAGACAACGTTAAAGATACCCTGCGCGAAGTCCGCCGCGCGCTGCTCGAGGCTGACGTGGCGCTGCCGGTGGTCAAGGACTTTGTCGAACGGGTGCGCGAGCGTGCCGTGGGGCAGGAGGTGTCGAAGAGCCTCTCGCCCGGGCAACAGTTCATCAAGATCGTCCAGCAAGAGCTGGAAGCGACCATGGGCGAGGCCAACGAAGGCCTGACGCTGAAGAGCTCGCCGGCCGTGGTATTGATGGCGGGTTTGCAGGGCGCGGGTAAAACCACCTCGGTGGCCAAGCTGGCCCGCTACCTGCGCGAGCGCGAAAAGAAAAAGGTGCTTGTCGTCTCCGCCGACGTTTACCGCCCGGCGGCGATCGACCAGTTGGAGACCCTGGCTAAAGAAGTCGAGGTGGATTTCTTCCCCTCGCGCTCCGACCAGGCCCCGGTGGCGATCGCCGAAGCGGCGATCAAGCACGCCAGGATCCAGTTCCACGACGTCGTACTGATCGATACCGCCGGCCGCCTGGCGATCGACGAGGCGATGATGGCGGAAATCCAGGCGCTGCATAAAGCCGTCACGCCGGATGAAACCCTGTTTGTCGTCGACGCCATGACCGGCCAGGATGCCGTCAATACGGCCAAGGCCTTCCACGATGCGCTACCGCTGACCGGCGTTATCCTGACCAAGGCCGACGGTGATGCCCGGGGTGGCGCCGCGCTTTCCGTGCGTCACATTACCGGCAAGCCGATCAAGTTCATGGGTGTGGGTGAAAAGGTGGACGCCCTGGAGCCCTTCCATCCGGACCGGGTTGCCTCGCGGATTCTGGGCATGGGCGACATGCTCTCGCTGATCGAGGAAGCCGAGCGCACGGTCGACAAGTCCAAGGCCGACCAACTGGCCAAGAAGGTCAAGAAAGGCGATGGCTTTGATCTGGAAGACTTCCGCGAGCAGCTCCAGCAGCTCAAGAAAATGGGCGGCATGGGCGGCTTGCTCGGCAAGCTGCCGGGCATGGGACAGATGGCCGACATGGCCCAGGGGCCGGGGCCCGAGAAAGAGCTCGGCAAGCTCGAGGCGCTGATCAACTCCATGACCCCCAAGGAACGCCACAAGCCGGAGATCATCAACGGCTCGCGCAAGCGCCGCATTGCCGCAGGGGCAGGCCTCCAGGTGCCAGACCTTAACCGTCTGCTCAAGCAGCACAAGCAGATGCAGAAAATGATGAAGAAAGCTGGCAAGAAAGGCGGCATGCAAAAAATGATGCGCGGCATGTCCGGCATGATGGGCGGCGGCGGCGGTGGTCCCGGCGGCCCGGGTGGCCCAGGCGGTATGGGGGGCCCCGGCGGCATGCCCTGGCGTTGAACGGCACTTGGCGAGCTTGACGGCCTGACAGTTTTCTGGCGGCCAGGCTTTCCAAGCCGCGCGCATTTGCGTAGAATGCGGCCTCTTCGTGCGTGGGTGTTGGCTATGAAGCGTCAAATACCTGCCATGGAGACCTTAATAAAGTATGAAGAGTGTCTCCGGTAGCGAAATCGCTAACCCCGCTCTCGTAACCTCAACCGAAGGATAGTTATCGTATGGTTACCATTCGTTTGGCACGTGGTGGCGCCAAGAAGCGTCCCTTTTACCACCTGACCGTGACCGACTCGCGCAATGCCCGCGACGGCCGTTTCATTGAGCGTATCGGTTTCTTCAACCCGGTCGCCCGTGGTCAGGAAGAGCGTCTGCGCGTTGATCTGGATCGCGTCGTACACTGGCAGAGCCAGGGTGCCCAGCTGTCGGGTCGCGTTGCTGAGCTGGTAAAAGAAGCGCGTAAACAGGCCTGAGCCCGTTCGCGATGAAGCAAGTGCTGTTGTACGTTGGGGTCGTCGATGACGCGTTTTGAAACAAGCCAAACTGACGACACACATGTGGTGCTAGGCAAGCTGACAAGCCCTCACGGGGTGAAAGGCTGGCTGAAGGTATATTCCTATACCAGTCCCATGGACAGCATTCTGGAATACCCCGAGTGGTGGGTGCGCCAAGGCGAAAGCCTGACGCAAATAGCCATTGTTCAGGGCCGTCGGCAAGGTAAAGGCCTTGTGGTGCAGCTGAAAGGCGTTGACGACCGTGACGCGGCCGAAGCGTTGGCCCAGGCGGATATCCTGATGCCCAAAGCCGCCCTGCCGGAGCTTTCCGACGACGAATACTATTGGCATGAGCTTGAAGGCCTGGCGGTTTTCACTCAGGCCGGCGAGCGGTTGGGACAGGTCAGTTATCTGTTCGAAACCGGCGCCAACGATGTCATGGTGGTGCGCGGCGATGTCGAGTCGATCGACAAGCGCGAGCGACTGCTGCCGTTTCTGCCGGACGACGTCATTGTCGAAGTCAGCCTCGAAGATGGCCGCATGGTCGTTGACTGGGATCCTGAATTTTGAACGGTGAAGACGTGCCGGAGAGCGGAAGCGAAGGCGCCCACCCCGCGATGTGGATCGGTGTGGTATCGCTGTTTCCCGAGATGTTCGATGCCCTGACTCAGCAAGGGGTTGTGGGTCGAGCCATCGAAAAGCAGCGCATTGCACTGGCGTTCTGGAATCCGCGGGATTACGCCACCGACCGCCATCGCAGCGTTGATGACCGCCCTTATGGCGGAGGCCCCGGCATGTTGATGAAAGTCGACACGCTACGCGCCGCGATTCATGATGCCCGCCGCGAGGCGCATCACGCGACCGGCCAGGTGCCTACCGTGATCTATCTGTCGCCCCAGGGGCGCAAGCTGGATCAGCAGGGCGTCCGGACGCTGGCCTCCAAAGGCCCTCTGGTCGTTGTGGCCGGGCGCTATGAAGGCATTGATGAGCGAGTAGTGGAAAGTGACATCGATGAAGAATGGTCGATTGGCGACTATGTGCTAAGCGGCGGTGAGCTGCCGGCCATGGTGTTGATCGATGCGGCGGCAAGGCTGGTTCCCGGTGTGCTGGGGCATCAGGACTCCGCCATCGAAGACTCGTTTAACGATGGGTTGCTGGACTGCCCGCACTACACCCGTCCCGAAATGATTGACGGGCGTCAGGTGCCGGAGGTGCTGCTGAGCGGCAACCATGCCGCCATCGAGCGCTGGCGGTTGAAGCAATCATTGGGCCGAACGTGGCAACGGCGTCCCGACCTGTTGGAAGGACGCACGCTAGAAGCCGGGCAGCAACGGCTGCTGAACGAGTTTATCGAGGAATACGCCCTGACCAATCGGCAGGCCGGGGCGGCGGTGCAGGGCGACAAAGGCGACTAGCCTGCGCACCTGTGTCACCCATAACGACTCCCGCGCCGCTCGTGTTGAGCGCCGGGATCACGGCGACCGCCTTCCATGACTGAGCGGTTTAGCCACCACGTTATTCAGGAGCAAGACGATGAGCAGTAAAAACAAAGTGATCCAGGCGCTCGAGACCGAGCAAATGTCCAAAGAGGTGCCGAACTTTGCACCGGGCGACACCATCGTCGTTCAGGTCAAAGTGAAAGAAGGCAACCGTGAGCGTCTGCAGGCATTTGAAGGTGTGGTGATCGGCAAGCGTAACCGCGGTCTGAACTCCGCTTTCACCGTGCGTAAGATTTCCCACGGTGTCGGCGTCGAGCGTACGTTCCAGACCTACAGCCCGCTGGTTGACTCGATCGAAGTCAAGCGTCGTGGTGACGTGCGCCAGGCCAAGCTGTACTACCTGCGCGAGCGCAGCGGCAAGTCCGCACGTATCAAGGAAAAGCTGTCCTAAGACACGTCTTTTCCACAGGCGTTTACGCCTGGGTAGCAAAACCCCGTCACCGCTCAGCGGGGCGGGGTTTTGTTTATCTAAGAGATGAATAATCCTAACGGGCGGCTTGCGTATGCGTGTCATTGATGCTTTTTTGGATGCCCTGTGGCTGGAGCGCGGGGCCAGTGAGCATACGCTAGCGGCTTACCGGCGCGATCTGGTCGCTTGGCAGCAACACCTGCAAGCGCACGACGAATCACTGCTGTCGCCTTCATCGGGGCGACTGGATGCCTGGTTTACCAGCCGTCGCGAAGCGGGTTATCAGGTGCGCAGCAATGCACGGGTGCTGTCGAGTCTGCGCAGCTTTTACCGCTGGGCGCGAATACAGGGGCATGTTGCCAGTGATCCGCTCGCCGATGTGCGTCTGCCGCGCGTGCAGCCCGGCTTGCCGAACACCCTCGAGGAGGATGAGGTAGAGCGGTTGCTGCAGGCCCCGGCGCTGGATACTCCGCTTGGGGTGCGCGACCGCACCATGCTGGAGCTGCTCTACGCCTGCGGGTTGCGGGTGTCCGAGTTGGTGGGGCTCTCCGGCGATGCGGTGAACCTGCGTCAGGGCGTGGTCCGGGTGCGCGGGAAAGGCGACAAGGATCGTCTGGTGCCCATGGGCGAGGAGGCGGCCGATTGGCTGGCTCACTACATGAAAACGGCGCGCCCCCAGCTTATGCAGGATCCTACGCGCCCGGCCCTGTTTCCAGGACGGGGCGATAAAGCAATGACGCGGCAGACCTTCTGGCACCGTATCAAGGCGCATGCCATCACGGCGGGGATCTCGCGGCCGCTGTCGCCGCACACGCTACGTCACGCATTTGCCACGCATTTATTGAATCATGGGGCGAATTTACGGGTCGTACAGCTGTTGCTGGGTCATAGCGACCTATCCACCACGCAAATTTACACGCATGTGGCCCAGGCCCGCCTGGAAAGCCTACATGCCGAACATCACCCAAGAGGTTGAATGCATGATGCGCCGAGGTTTAGAACACACGACGTTACCGGGCAGGCCGCGTAGACTCATGGGCTGGCTGCTGGCCAGTGCGTTGATACCCATGGTAGCGCAGGCGAATAGCGTGCCCGATGAGCTTCGTGACTCGCTGAGCGTCAATGGTCAGGCAATGCCGGTTGACGAGGTGCGTGAAACGCCGATGGAAGGCATTTATCATGTTCGCCTGGAAAACGGCGAAACGTTTTACTCAAATGCCGACGGCAGCCATTTTCTGGTTGGCGACCTGTACGAAAACGCCGATAGTGGGCTGGTCAACCTGACCGAGCAGTCGCGGAACCAGGCGCGCGCAGAGGCCATCGCGGCGATCCCGGAAAGCGAACGGGTGGTATTTCGCGGGGAAGACACGCCCAAAGCGACGATCGTGGTATTTACCGATCCAACCTGCCCTTACTGCGTGCGGCTGCATGACACCGTGCCCGAGCTCAACGAGCGGGGCATTGCGGTACACTATCTGGCGTTTCCGCGCAGCGGCATGAACGGCAATGCCGCCAAGACGCTGGAGCGGGTCTGGTGTGCGGATAACCCCAGCGAGGCTATGTCACGGGCCAAGCAGGGAGAAACACTGTCCACGACCGCCAGCTGCGACAACCCGGTCGCCGAGCAGTATGAACTGGGCCGCCAGCTTGGCGTCCAGGGCACTCCGGCGATTATCCTGCCCGACGGGCAGATGGTGCCGGGGTTTGTACCGCCGAACCGTATGATGGACATGCTGGAACTTGATGACGCCGATTGATCCAATAACATCACGCTGAGACACTGCACCGACGGGTGCACAACATGAAAGGGGAAGTATTTTGAAACCGGTAAGAGTAGGCATTTGTGGGCTGGGTACCGTCGGTGGCGGTACGTTCAACGTGCTGACGCGCAACGCAGAGGATATTGCACGCCGTGCAGGTCGTCCGATTGTGATTGAGCAGGTGGCCCACCGCAGTATTCACCCCGATTGCGACATTACCGGTATCAACGCCACCACGGATGTATTCGAGGTGGCCACCAACCCCAATGTCGACGTGCTGGTCGAGCTGGTGGGCGGCTACGACACGGCCCGCGAGCTGGTGCTCACGGCGATTGCCAACGGCAAGCACGTGGTCACCGCCAACAAGGCGCTGATTGCGGTGCACGGCAACGAAATCTTCAAGGCCGCGCACGAGAAAGGCGTGATCGTGGCGTTCGAAGCCGCCGTAGCCGGAGGGATTCCGGTGATCAAGTCGCTGCGCGAGGGCCTTGGGGCCAACCGTATCGAATGGGTCGCGGGCATCATCAACGGCACCGGCAACTACATCCTGACCCACATGCGCGACGAAGGCCGTGCCTTCGAAGACGTGCTCGCCGAAGCCCAGGCACTGGGCTATGCCGAATCCGATCCGACCTTTGACGTGGAAGGCATCGACGCCGCGCACAAGCTGACGATCCTTGCCTCGATCGCCTATGGCGTCCCGCTGCAGTTCGAGAAGGCCTTCACCGAAGGCATCTCGCGGATTACCGCCGAAGACGTCGAACAGGCGGATAACCTGGGCTATGTCATCAAGCACCTGGGGATTTCCAAGCGCACCGAAAATGGCCTGGAGCTGCGGGTCCACCCGACGCTGATTCCCAAGGAGCGCCTGCTGGCCAACGTCCACGGCGTCAAGAATGCCATCGCCGTGATGGGCGATGCCGTCGGCCCGACGCTCTACTACGGCGCTGGCGCCGGCGCTGAGCCGACCGCCTCTGCGGTGGTGGCGGATATCCTCGATGTGGCGCGGGATATCGCCACCGATCACCACTATCGGGTGCCTTACCTGGCCTTCAGCGGTATCGACGAAGACGTCAGCCAACTGCCGATCATGCCCATGGAAGACATTACCACGGCGTATTACCTGCGCCTGCTGGCGGTGGATCGCCCGGGCGTGCTGGCCCGCGTGGCGACCATCCTTGCCGAGCAGGGCATGTCGATCGAGGCGCTGATCCAGAAAGAGGCGACCGAAGGCGAGCTGGTGCCGATCATTCTGCTGACCCACCGCACCAAGGAGAAGCAGATGAACGAAGCGATCCGCGAAATCGAAGCCATGGCGGATATCGCCGGCCCGGTGACCCGCATTCGTGTGGAAAGCCTGGACGAAGGGGAGTAATCAACCGCATGCGCTATATCAGCACGCGTGGGCAAGCGCCCGCGCTCTCCTTTGAAGAGGTGGTGTTGACCGGCATGGCCAGCGACGGCGGGCTTTACGTGCCGGAAACGCTGCCGTCGCTATCGAAAGAAGACCTGGCCGACATGGCCGGGCTCTCCTACGCGGAGATTGCCTTTCGGGTGATGAAGCCGTTCGTCAACGGTGAGATCGACGATGACACCTTCCGCCAGATCGTGACGGACGCCTACGCGACGTTCAATCACGACGCGGTGCTGCCGCTCAAGCAGCTGGATGCCAGCCACTTCCTGCTCGAACAGTTCCACGGCCCGACCCTGGCGTTCAAGGACGTCGCCCTGCAGCTGCTGGGCCGCCTGCTCGACCACTTCCTGCAGAAGCGCGGCGAACGCGCCGTGATCATGGGCGCCACCTCCGGGGATACCGGTTCGGCGGCGATCGAGGGCTGCCGTCACTGCGACAACCTGGATATCTTTATCCTGCACCCGCACAACCGCGTCTCGGAAGTTCAGCGCCGTCAGATGACCTCGGTGCTGGCCAACAACGTCTTCAATATCGCCATCGAAGGCAACTTCGACGACGCCCAGGCGATGGTCAAGGCCAGTTTTGCCAATCAGGACTTTCTGAAAGGTACACGCCTGGTGGCGGTCAACTCGATCAACTGGGCGCGCATCATGGCTCAGATCGTGTATTACGTGGCCGCGGGCGTGGCGCTGGGCGCGCCGCAGCGCGAAGTCAGCTTCTGTGTGCCATCGGCCAACTTCGGCAACGTATTCGCCGGCTACATGGCCTACAAGATGGGCTTGCCGGTGAAGCAGTTCATCATTGCCACCAACGCCAACGACATTCTGCACCGCACCCTGGCCGCCAATGACTTCTCCAAGAAGGAGCTGGCCGCCACGCTGGCGCCGTCCATGGACATCGTGGTGTCGTCGAACTTCGAGCGCCTGCTGTTTGATGCCTACGACCAGGATGGCGCCGCCGTCGCGGCACTGCTCGAGCGTTTTCAGCAGGAGCCGACGGCGCTGGCCGACGCGCCGCTTGCCAAGCTGCGCGAAAAGTTCTCAAGCCACAGCGTCGACGACGCGACGATCCTGGAAGTCATCCGCGAGGCGCATCACCGCACCGGCGAGCTTCTCGATCCGCATACGGCCACCGGCTACCGGGCGGCCGAGCGTGCGCGCGCCGACAAGACCACCCCGGTGATCACCCTGGCCACCGCGCATCCGGC
Organism: Vreelandella gomseomensis; assembly: GCF_031451645.1. NCBI lineage: Bacteria > Pseudomonadati > Pseudomonadota > Gammaproteobacteria > Oceanospirillales > Halomonadaceae > Vreelandella > Vreelandella gomseomensis. The sequence continues at coordinate 24,088 of NZ_JARWAI010000007.1, forward strand.
CAAGTTTGCCGACGCCGTGGTGAAAGCCGGCTTCCAGGGGGTGCCGTTGCCCACCCACATGGACGACCTGCTGGAGCGCGAAGAGCGCTATACGGTGTTGCCCGCCGAGCTCGCCGCGGTTCAGCAGTTCGTCGCTGACAACCGGCGCTAGGACGTATGGTCGATGTGACCGACGCGTCGCCTCACGCCCAGCGCGGTGAGCGGCGCCAGCTCGCCAGCCGTCCCCGCCTTGAGCCTCGTCCGCTGGACGAGGCCGTCTATGCGCGCGCCCAGGCGGAAGGCCTGAACGAGCTGCAGGCGCGCCTGCTGGCGTCACGGCTGCCGGGCTATCAGGGCGAATTGGCCCCGCTGGTGTCGCCCAGCCTGCGCTATCTGGCGCATCCGCAAAAGCTGGCCGACGGCCGGCGCGCCGCCGAGCGGATTGCCCAGGCGGTGGCCGAAGGTGAACCGATCGGGATTCTCACCGACTACGATGTGGACGGCATCACCTCCCACGTGGTGATCCGCCGGACCCTGGTCGAGCTGTTTGGCGTACCTGAACACAAACTGCACAGCTTGATCGGCCACCGTATTCACGACGGCTACGGGATCAGCCTGCCGCTGGTCGAGCGCACGCTGGCGCTCGAGCCGCTGCCGACCCTGGTGATCACCGCCGACTGCGGCAGCTCGGACGAGCCGCGTATTGCCCGTCTGAAAGCCGCCGGCATCGACGTAGTGGTCAGCGATCACCACGCGCTGCCGCTCGAAGGACCGCCGCCTTCCGCCTACGCCTGCGTCAACCCGACGCGGGACGACTGCGACTACCCGGACAACACCATTGCCGGGTGCATGGTGGCGTGGCTTACGATGTCACTCGCCCGCGGCGTACTTATCGAGTGGGGCGTGCTTTCCGAGACCACACCCAAGCTGTCGCCCTGGCTTTCCTACGTGGCGCTGGGCACGGTCGCGGACTGTGTATCGCTGGGCGGCAGCCCCGCCAACCGTGCCGTGGTCAATCACGGCCTGACGCTGATCAACCGGATGGACGCTGCCTGCTGGCGCGTCATGGCCGAGCGCCTGGGCGCCGACAGCGTGCCGTTCAACGCCGAAACCCTGGCCTTTCAGATGGGGCCGCGAATTAACGCCCGCTCGCGGCTGGATGATCCTTATGCGGCGCTGCACTTCATGCTCGCCGAGAGCGACGGCGTCGCCAGCCGCCAGCTCGACGTGCTCGACCAGGATAACCAGTCCCGCAAAGCCATCGAGACGGACATGGCCGAAGAGGCGCGGCGCCTCGCCGTCAGCGCACTTGACGCCGACGAGCCGGCAGTGGTGGTGCTGCTGGAAGACGGTCACCCCGGGGTGCAGGGCATCGTCGCCTCACGGCTGGTGCAGGCCTACGGCCGCCCGGCGCTGGTGCTGACCCGGGCGGCCGCCCCCAATATGCTCACCGGCTCCGGGCGCTCGGTGGACGGTCTGCATCTGCGCGACGCCCTGCAGCGCACCTACGAGCTTGCCCCTGAAGCGCTGCCCCGCTTTGGTGGCCACAGTGGCGCCGCCGGCGTGGGCGTGCCACGGGAGCAGCTTGACGCCTTCAAGGCGGCTTTCCTGCAGGCGGTGGGCGAGCAGTTGGAAGGGCGGGTGCTTTATCCGCGCCTGTGGACCGACGGTGAGCTTTCCACGGCACAGCTGTCGCTTTCAACCCTTGGCGATATCGAAGCGCTGGGGCCCTATGGCCGTGAATTCGACCCGCCGCTGTTCGAAGGCCGTTTTATCGTCGAGGCGCTGCGTCCGGTGGGCGCCGAAGGGGCGCATTTGATGATGGAGCTTTCCATGGGCGCGGTGACCTGCAAGGCCATCTGGTTTCGCGCGCTGACCCCCGGCGAGCTGCCGGCGTTTGATGTCGGCGATACGCTGCACTGCGCCTACAAGCTAAACCGCAATCGCTGGCGGGGGCGCGAAACGCTGCAGCTGATGGTGGAGCACGCTAGCCCCGTTTGACCCGCTCGGCTATCCTCGCGCCCTTGGCTGCGTTGACGGCCGCTTGGATCATGAAAAAAGGACGCCACTATGCGCATGGAAGACCTGCCTGCCGATCCTCATAAACCCTATGAGGATGTCATGGCGATGCTGTTGGGCACGCTGTTTGTCGCGCTCGGGGTGACCTTTTACACCCACGCCGTGCTGCTGACCGGCAGTACCGCCGGCATGGCGCTGCTGTTCAACTACCTGACAGGCTGGGGCTTCGGGGTGTGGTTTTTTGCCATCAACCTGCCGTTTTACTACCTGGCGATCAAGCGCATGGGGTTGAGCTTTACGCTGCGCACCTTCTTGGCGATCGGCCTGGTGTCGCTGTTTTCAGAGCTGACCCAGGGGTGGGTCGCGTTTGCCGCCGTGCCCTCGCTGTACGCCGCGCTGATGGGCGGTGCGCTGATCGGCATCGGCATGCTGATGCTGTTTCGCCACCGCACCAGCCTCGGCGGCATCAATATCCTGGCGCTTTACCTCCAGGAAAAACACGGCCTGCGTGCAGGCTACGTGCAACTGGGCATCGACGGGGTGATCCTGCTGGTAGCGCTCACCCAGTTGCCGCTGGACCGCGTGGCCTACTCGGTACTGGGGGCGCTGACGCTCAACCTGATCATCGCCCTGAATCACAAGCCGGGGCGCTATATCGGCGTCAGTTAGGTACTGGCTAAGCCAGCCAGAACCACCACACGATGGCGGCGATCAGGCCGAGGCCGGCGAGATTGACCACTAAGCTCATGAGGTTCCTCCTTTGGCGGGGGCGGCGCTGGTTTTCCACAGGCGCAGGCGATTGGCGTTGCTGACCACGGTGATCGAGGAAAGCGACATTGCCGCCCCTGCAATCATCGGCGAGAGCAGCGTGCCGGTCAGCGGGTAGAGCACCCCGGCGGCGATGGGGATGCACAGCACGTTGTAGCCAAAGGCGCCGACCAGGTTCTGCTTGATGTTGCGCAGGGTGGCGCGGCTGATTTCGATGGCATCGGCGACGCCGTGCAGCGAGCCCCGCATCAGCGTCATGCCAGCGCTTTCGATCGCCACGTCGGTGCCCTGACCAATCGCGAAGCCGACGTGGGCGCGGGCCAGTGCCGGAGCGTCGTTAATGCCGTCGCCGACCATGCCGACCACTTCGCCTGCTTTTTGGCGCCGCTCGATGTCGGCGTGCTTGTCCTCGGGCAGCAACCCGGCGCGATAGTCGTCAATGCCGACCTGGCGGGCAATGGCGGCGGCGGTGTGGGGGTTGTCGCCGGTCAGCATGACCACGTTCAAACCGTCATCCTGCAGCCGCTTGACGGCGGCAACGGCGTCGTCAAGCAGCGGATCGCTGATACCAAACAGCGCCGTCAATTGCCCGTCCAGGGCAAAGTACACCAGCGTGCGGGCTTTCTCTTCCAGTTCGCGGGCCTTTTCCTGACGCGCGGAAAGGTCGACCCCGGCGTCTTCCATCAGGCGCGCGTTGCCCAGCAGCAGCGACTGGCCGTCGCGGGTTTGCGCTTTGACCCCGCCGCCGGTGACGCTATCGAAATCACGGATCTCGCCAGGCGCTGCGTCATACTCGTCGGCATAGGCCATCAGCGCCGCGGCAAGCGGGTGCTCCGAGCCGCGCTCCAGCGCCGCGATATAACCCAGTGCCGTGGACGTATCGTCGCTCAGCACCTCGGCCTCGGTCACCCGGGGCTTGCCTTCGGTCAGTGTGCCGGTCTTGTCGACCACCAGCGTGGTCAACTTGCTGGCGGTCTGCAGTGCCTCGCCGTTTCTGACCAGCACGCCGTGCTCGGCGGCCTTGCCCACGCCGATCATGGTGGAAATCGGCGTCGCCAGGCCCAGTGCGCAGGGGCAGGCGATAATCAGTACCGTGGTGGCGGTCACCAGCATGTGAATGACCCGCGGCTCGGCGCCGACATTGAACCAAACCAGGGCCGTGAGCACGGCGATGATCATCACCGAGGGGACGAAAATGCTCGACACCTTGTCGGCCAGCTCGCCGATCGGCGGGCGCGAGTTCTGCGCGCTGGCCACCTGTTCGGTGATCTGCCCCAGGCGGGTGTTCGCCCCTACGCGGGTCGCTTGGTACACCAGTCCGCCTTTGCCGTTGACCGTGCCCGCGCTGACGTCATCGCCCTGGCCCTTCTTGATGGGGTCGGGTTCGCCGGTCAGCATGGATTCGTCAATGTAACTGGCGCCTTCGATGACCTCGCCATCTACCGGTAGCCGCTCGCCGGGGCGCACGCGAATATGATCGCCTTCGCGCACGGCGTCGATCTCCACCTCACGTTCTTCGCCGTCGCGGATCACCCGGGCGGTGCGGCTTTGCAGGTCAAGCAGGCGTTTCAGCGCATCGCTGGTGCGCCCGCGCGCGCGCAGCTCCATGGCGTTACCCAGCAGGATCAGGCCGATCACCATGGCCGAGGCTTCAAAATAAATGCCGTGCGCCACCTCGGGTAACCAGGGGGCAAAAACCACGACCATCATCGAGTAAAGCCAGGCGGTGCCGGTGCCCATGGCCACCAGGGTGTCCATGTTAGCTTGATGGTGCTTGAGGTTTTTCCACGCGTTGACAAAAAAGTGGCGGCCGGGAAAGGCCAGAATGCCCAGGGTCAAAAGCCCGATGACCAGCCAGAAGACGCGGCCGACGCCCTCCGGGTGAGGGTGATAGACGAACATGCTGAGCATCAGCGGAACGGCCAGGGCCAGCGACCAGGCGCTGCCTTTCAGGCGCCGCTTGTAGTCGCGGGCTTCCTGATCGGCGCGAGTTGCCTCCGCCTCGCGCATATCGACGATCGGTTCGGCGCCGTACCCCACCGACTTGACGGCATCGATCAGGGCTTGCTCGTTCGCATCACCCACCACTTGCGCGGTATGCGTCCCGAAATTGACGCTGGCGGTTTCGACCCCCGCCGTGCGCTCCAGTGCCTTTTGAACGCTCTTCACGCAGCTCGCGCAGGTCATGCCGCTGATCGCCAGTCGAGTTTGCTGGCGATGCCCCGAGCCTTGAGAACGGTCGCTTTGCGTAGGCTTATCGCCGGCGTCGTCGGGCTGCTCGGCACTTGGCGGGACACCGCTGGACTGCTCGCCGGGCGGGTAGCCTGCCCGCTCAAGGGTCTGGTCAAGGGTGGCGTCGTCGAGCGTCGTGGTAACATCCAGGCGCTTTTCCCCCGGCGACCCGACGACGTCGGCGTCGTGATCCTGCTGTTGAATGGCCTCGCGCATGCGCTTTACACAGCCCTGGCAGTTCATGCCGGGAACCGTGCGCGTCAGGGTGTGTTGGTTCATGGGGTCTCCTGTTTCTCGGGGAAGCTCTCGATCAGACGGCAAAGGCTGTGCCCGTCCGGGGTGCCATCGGGCATGTGCTGCCAGCTCTCAAGCGCCTGCTCCATCCGTTGGGCTAGCGCCTCGAGTTCCTGGATCTGGGCGCGGATTTGCGGCAGCCGGTTGGCCAGCAGGTCACGAACCAGCGGGCAGGGCGAGTCTCCCTGGTCGGCATGGGCGAGGATGTCGCGAATCTCGGCGACGCTGAAGCCCAGCTTGCGCGCCCGCTGAATGAAATGCAGCCGTTCTAGGTCGGTGGCGGAGTACAGCTGGTAGCCGTTTTCAGGATGGCGTGAGGGAGCGAGCAGCTGCTCCCGGGTGTAATGGCGCACCGTTTCGGGGGTCACGCCGCCTCGTTTGGCCAGCTCGCTGACTTTCATGGAACTCCCCAGGCATGTTTCAAAGATAAAGTAAGTCTAGAACCTATGGGTTACACAAAGGTCAAGCGATGGCGACAAAAAGCCTCCTGGAAACATAAAACAATGATTTAAAACGGTCGTGCGACTAATGTATAAGGCAAAAACAAAATAAAACGCTCGTTTGCCCTTGAACGAATCGGTGTTTTGGGCCAAAACTGGTGTGTACAAAAAAAGCATGACGGATGAACGCCATCTCGTCGGATCATCGGGAAGAGAGGCCCACTATGCACAATAAATTCAACAAGCTCGCCCTGGCAGCCGCCGTTGCCGCCGCCGCTTTCGCCAGCCAAGCCCAGGCAGGTGGGTATCAAATCAACGAGCAGAGTGTCAGTGGCCAGGGCTATGGTCACGCGGGGCGCAGCTCGAATGTGGAAGACGCGACCATCGTGTACGGTAACCCCGCCGGCATGTCGTTCCTGGATCGCGCGCAGATTTCCGCCGGTGGGACATATCTGAACGTCAATAGTGAGCTTTCTAATGTGCAGGCCAGCCGCACGCTAGATGCAGGCGTCGCTCAGGGCGGGGCACCGACTGGTTCACAGGTGCCGGTAGGCGCGGTACCCGGCGGCAATGAGGGTGACATGGTGCCTGGCACCCTGATTCCCTATGCGTTTTATGCTCACCCGGTCAACGACAAGCTGGCCTTCGGGTTTGGGGTATACGCGCCCTTCGGCTCCAAGACCGATTACGAGGACGACTTCCAGGGCCGCTACTTCGGCAACTTTACCGAGGTAACGGTGGCGAGTGCCCAGCCAACGGTATCGTACCGGTTCAACGACCAGTGGTCCGTCGGGGCGGGTATCACCTACAACCAGGTAGAAGGTGAACTACGTCGCCAGGTACCCAGCGAGGCGACGTACAATCCGAGTGCCGACATTGACTCCCGTGTGGACGGTGATGATGAAGCCTGGGGCTATAACCTCGGGGTGATCTATCAGCCGGTGCCTGAAACCACCTTGGGCCTGACCTATCGCTCGAAAGTGGATTATGAGCTGGAAGGCGATTTCAGCGCCACCGGCCCCACAGGGACCGTGGTTCGCTCCAGCGCTGCCAACCTGGACCTGACGACGCCTGAGACGGTCAACTTCTCGTTGACACAGCAGATGAGCGATCGCTTGAAACTGATGTTCGGCGCCTCCTGGGTGCGTTGGAGCCAGTTCGAGGAAATCCGCGTCGTGGATGATCAAGGCGGACCGATCACCAATGAGCAGCAAAACTATTCCAACGCCTGGGCCTTTGCCACTGGCGGCGAGTACCAGCTGACGCCAACGCTGGCGCTACGCGCCGGGGTATCGCTCGACTTTACGCCGACCAACGACGACGACCGTAGCGTGCGCATTCCGTCCGACGACCGGCGTATATTCTCGCTAGGTGCAGGCTGGACGCCGACCGATGACGTTACCATCGATGTGGCTTACTCCTACCTGAGCGAGCGTGGCACCTTTGTTGAACAAGACCGCAACGACCTGTTGAATGGCGCCGGCGGCGCAACTTATTCGGCCGACTACAAAAACGAAGCCCACGGCTTCGGTGCCCAACTGACCTACCGCTTCTGAGACGTTAGCGTCAGGCTACATCGACCCAAACCCGGCTTCGGCCGGGTTTTTTGCGACAGTGCTAAAGTCGGTGAGATGGATGCGGTAGGCGCGGGCTTTCGTTACAATACGCGTCACAGATTTTCGCCGCTGGGACGCTAAGCGCTGATTGATCGCTTATCACCCCAGCGGCGCGTGTTTCTCTCGAAGCGCGTTTCACTGAACTTTTTTACTGATGAAGGCCAGGGCACTCCATGTTGGAAACTAACCCGATTCACCTCCAGATCAAGGACCTGTCTGAACGGACAGAGGTTCTTAGGGGGTATCTTTGACTATGCCGAGAAGCAGGATCGGCTAGAAGAGGTCACCCGCGAGCTGGAAGACCCTAACGTCTGGAGTGATCCGGACTACGCGCAGAAGCTTGGTAAAGAGCGAGCCTCCCTCGAGACGATCGTGGCCACTATTGACGACCTTGAACAGGGGCTGGGCGACAGCCAGGATCTGCTCGAGCTTGCCGAAATGGAAGACGACGAAGGGACTGTCGACGAAGTCCGCAAGGAGCTGGATAACCTGCAGGCCAATCTCGAGAAGCTCGAGTTTCGGCGCATGTTCTCCGGCGAGATGGATCAGAACAACGCCTATCTGGATATCCAGTCAGGGTCGGGCGGCACGGAAGCGCAGGACTGGGCCAATATCCTGCTGCGCATGTACCTGCGCTGGGCCGAAAGCCACGGTTTCAAGGCGGATATCATCGAAATTTCCGCCGGTGACGTGGCGGGGATAAAATCGGCCTCGCTGCATATCCAGGGCGATTACGCCTTCGGCTGGCTGCGTACCGAAACCGGCGTTCACCGGCTGGTGCGCAAGAGCCCGTTTGACTCCGGCGGTCGTCGGCATACGTCGTTTGCCTCGGTCTTTCTGTCGCCGGAAATTGACGATAGCTTCGAAGTGGACATCAACCCTTCCGACCTGCGCGTGGATACCTATCGTTCCAGCGGCGCGGGCGGCCAGCACGTCAACACCACCGATTCGGCGGTGCGGATTACCCACGAGCCCAGCGGCATTGTCGTGGCGTGCCAGAGCCAGCGTAGCCAGCATGCCAACCGGGACTTCGCCATGAAACAGTTGAAGGCGAAGCTGTGGGAACACGAGATGCAGCGGCGCAACGAGGCCAAGCAGCAGGCGGAAGACGCCAAGTCCGATATCGGCTGGGGCAGCCAGATCCGTTCGTACGTGCTCGACGACCAGCGCATCAAGGACTTACGTACCAACGTCCAGTCGAGCAACTGCGAAAAAGTGCTCGATGGCGATCTGGACCAGTTTATCGTCGCCAGTCTCAAGCAAGGTTTGTAATCTTTTCAGGGTTTGATCATTTACAGGGTGCCCGATGGCTAATCAAGACGCGTCTTCCGCAGACAACGAAAACCACCTGATCGCCGAGCGGCGTGCCAAGCTTGCTGCGCGTCGCGACAGCGCGGCCGCGCAGGGCAAGAGTGCGTTTCCCAATGACTTTCGCCGCGATAGCCTGACCGTCGAGCTGCACAATGCGCTGGGCGAAAAGGATAAAGCCGAGCTCGAGGCGCTGGATCATCACGCCTCGGTGGCGGGGCGCGTCATGCGACAGCGGGGGCCCTTTATCGTGATTCAGGATGTAGCGGGCCAGATCCAGCTGTACGTCGACAAGAAAGGCCTGCCTGCCGACGTGCTGGACGACATCAAGAGCTGGGACATTGGCGATATCGTCGCCGCCCACGGCCCGGTGCACAAGTCGGGCAAGGGCGACTTGTACGTGATGATGAAAGAGGCTCAGCTGCTGACCAAGAGCCTGCGCCCGCTGCCCGACAAGTTTCACGGCCTGACCGACCAGGAAGCTCGCTACCGCCAGCGCTACGTCGACCTGATCATGAACCCCCAGTCGCGCAAGGTGTTCGAGACCCGCGCGGCGGTGATCAGCTCCATGCGCCGTTTCTTCGAAGCGCGCGGCTTCATGGAAGTCGAAACGCCGATGCTCCAGCCGATCCCCGGCGGGGCGGCCGCTCGGCCGTTCGTCACCCACCATAATGCGCTGGATATCGACATGTATCTGCGCATTGCGCCGGAGCTGTACCTCAAGCGTCTGGTGGTCGGTGGTTTCGAGAAGGTCTTTGAAATCAACCGCAATTTCCGCAACGAAGGGCTGTCCACTCGGCACAACCCCGAGTTCACCATGGTCGAGTTCTACTGGGCCTACGCGGATTACAACGACCTTTTGGACATGACCGAAGCGATGCTGCGCACGGCCGCCCAGGAAGTGTTGGGAACCACCACGATCGACTACCAGGGGGCCGGCTACGACTTCGGCAAGCCGTTCAATCGCCTGACCCTGCGCCAGGCGATACTCGACCACGGCGACGGCATCACCGAAAGCGATCTGGATTCCCTCGACGCGGCACGGGCGCTGGCGGAAAAATGCGGCATAAAGGTCAAGGACAGCTGGGGGCTTGGAAAGCTCCAGACCGAAATCTTTGAAGACGTGGCCGAGCACAAGCTCGACCAGCCCACCTTCATCACCGAGTACCCGGCTGAGGTCAGCCCGTTGGCGCGGCGCAACGACGCCAACCCCTTCGTCACCGACCGCTTTGAGTTCTTTGTCGGCGGGCGTGAAATTGCCAATGGCTTCTCGGAGCTCAACGACGCCGAAGACCAGGCCGAGCGCTTCCGCGAACAGGCCGCCGAGAAAGACGCGGGCGATCTGGAAGCCATGTACTTCGACGCGGACTACGTCCGCGCATTGGAGTACGGTCTGCCGCCCACGGCGGGTGAAGGGATCGGTATCGACCGCCTGGTGATGCTGTTTACCGACAGCCCCTCGATTCGCGACGTGCTGTTATTCCCCGCGATGCGCCCCGAGGTAGACTAAACGCATCCAGCCGTACGTTTTGCGGATGAAAAGTTGGTAAGGGCGCGATTTAGCGCCCATAATGACCACGTTTCGACGGCGAGGAGAATCCCATGAAACTGCTTAATCGCTCCGCCCTGAGCGTCAGGCCGACCCAGCCCTTTGTGGACTGGATCAATGCGCTCGAACCCACCATGGGAGACGACGACCTGACCCTGGACGACGTCGAACGTGAAAGCACGGTGTATCTCATCCCGGAGATGGATACGCCCGAAGCGCTGGAGACGTTTGTTCGCGAACGGTATGTGGAAATCCTGGAGACCGAGCTGCGCGCCTGGGAAGAGGATGAACGTCAGTGGCCCGAGAAGCTCGATTGGTCGCTGTTTCAGACGTTTCTGCGCATCGAGCATAGCTACCTCGCTATCGACCTTGATGATGATACGGCCCTTGAAATATCCGACGTCGATGATGCCCTGCTGCTTGATAACGAACAGGACTAGCAGTCGCCGTCTTGGTGTTAGCGTATCGTGAAACCGGCTTTGGCCGGTTTCGCTGTTTCAATGGGGCCGTTTAGGAACTCACCTGCATGCGATTGTTTGAAACCCGACCCGGCGATGACGGCCTGCCGGGACCCGAGCGCGTTCTGGCCGTACTGGCGCTGGTGACCGGTACGCTGATGGCGGTGGTCGACACCACCATGATCAATCTGGCCCTGCCCACCATTGCCGCTGACCTGGACGTGTCGGCCTCCCGGGCGGTGTGGATAACCAACGTATTTCAGGTGGTGTGCGCCGCGTTTTTGCTGGTGTTTGCCGGCATCAGCGAGCTGGTGACTCGGCGGCGGCTGTACCTGGTCGGATTGGCCACCTTTGTCATGGCCGCGCTGGGGGCGGCGCTGTCGCGCAACCTGGAAACGCTGCTTGTGTTTCGCGCGCTGCAGGGCCTGGGGGCGGCGGCGACGCTATCCATCGGGCCGTCGCTGTATCGGGCGATTTTTCCCTCGCGCTTGCTGGGCAGTGCCCTGGGGCTCAGTGCTCTGGTGGTGGCCGGAGGCTACGCGGCTGGCCCCACGCTCAGCGGCGTGATCCTTTCGTTTGCCGATTGGCCCTGGCTGTTTGCGCTGAATGTGCCGCTTGGCGTGTGTTCGTTGTGGCTTGCCCGTCGTGCGCTCCCTAGGGAAGCGCCGCGCCAGGGCGGGTTCGACGTGCTGGGTGCGTTGTTGTCGATGATGATGCTGGCGAGCTTCTTTCTGGCCATGGATGCCGTGGGTCATGCGGCACCGTTGTGGCAGAGCGGCGGCTGGGGCGTGCTGGCGGTGCTGGCCTGCACGCTGTTTATCAAACGCCAGCGCCGGGCGCCTTATCCCCTGCTGCCGCTCAGCGTATTCAATGAAAAGCGCTTTACGCTGGCGGTCTCGGCCTCTGGGCTTGCCTTTATCGGCCAGGGGCTGACGTTTGTCGCCCTGTCGTTCTTCTATCAGGAACAGATGGGCTTTTCGCCCCTGGAAACCGCCTGGCTGTTCACGCCCTGGCCGCTGGCCATCATGCTGGTGGGGCCGCTGGCCGGGCGCTTGGCCGACCGCATCAATCCCAGCGTGCTGTCCAGCACGGGCCTGGTGCTGCTGATCATCGGCCTGATTGCGCTGGCGCTGGTCGATTCTTCCACGGGCGTTGCCGGGAGTCTTTGGCGCACCGCGCTGTGCGGCATCGGCTTCGGCCTTTTCCAGCCGCCCAACAATCGCGAAATGATGAGCAGCCTGCCGCCCGAGCGCAGCGCCAACGTGTCCGGGGTGATGAGTACCACACGCACGGTGGGCCAGTCGGTGGGGGTGGCGCTGGTCGGTGCCGCGCTGGCCCTGGGGCTTCCCGTGCAGGTAACGCTGTGGCTGGGCGCCGCGACCACGCTGCTGGCGCTGCTGGCGAGCCTTTCCCGGGTATCGCTTGCGCAGCGCGCGCTGGTTGCGCGTCGGGCATCGTCTGGCGGCCAGTAAGCGCGTACAATGGAAGGGTTTCCGACCTAAGGAGAGCTTCCATGACGCTGCAGACACAGATAGAGCAGAAGTTATCGGCGCTCGCGCCCGACGTGCTGCAGGTAGAAAATGAAAGCCACATGCACAACGTGCCCGCGAACGCCGAGACGCATTTCAAGGTCACCCTGGTGAGCGATAGCTTTGACGGCCTGATGCCGGTCAAGCGCCACCAGAAAATCTATGCGCTGCTGGCCGACGAACTGTCGGGTCCGGTACACGCGCTCGCCCTTCATCTGTATACCCCCCACGAATGGGAAGTGCGTCGTGGCCAGCGCCCTGACTCGCCGAACTGTCGAGGGGGCGGGCAGTGACACCAGAGGTTGCGCGTCGGCATTACCTGGAGGCCATGGGCATTACCGCCTGGGCGTGCCGCTATCAACTGCCCAACGCACGGCCGACCGAAGCCTGCGAGTGGGATGATACGCCGGCGGCGACAACCCCGCCGCGCGAGCGCTTGCAGGCGCTTTTGGATGATGCGCCTTCGCCCAAACCCGCCGACCCGCCGCCTGTCGTTGACGACGTGCCCGCGTCACCCTCGGCGGTGCGTGCCCTGCTTGACGATCGTCAGAAGGCCCCGGCCAACCCTGCAGAAGCGCCTGCGACGTCAACGCCTGACGAGGCACCCGCTACGTCACCTCACGCAGCGCCCGCCAAGCCCCTGACGTTTCATGTGTCGTGCGTGTGTATCGGTGGACGCTGGCTAAGCCTGCACGCCGGGGATCTCAGCGCGGCCGCCCAGCGGTTACTCGCCAATATATGTCAGGCGGCGGGGCTTGCAGACGGCACGCTGCCGGAGGTCACGCGGTTCAAATGGCCGCCCATGGCCAACGCCTTTGTGTCGGACGACCCGCTGGAAGAAGCCCGCGAAGGCGTCACCGCCTTTATCAGCGGCGCGGCCAGTCGCCGACACTGGCAGCTGGAAAAGATACTGTGGTGGGGCGCCGACGTTGCTGACCCGGATAGCGAGTCGCTGTCGACGGTGCTGGATGTGGAGGCCGATCGCAGTCGCACCCTGGGCCTGCCGGTCTGGCAGGCGCCGGCATTGACCACATTGCTGGAAAGCCCTGCGGCCAAGCGCGCTTTGTGGCCTGAGCTGTGCGCCCTGGCGAAAGACTGGCAGGCAGCGTCGCTGGCACAAGATGATCGCTGAGCTTTACCGCACTGACGCGCCGGCGCTTCTGGCGCTTGAAGCGCGCGCCCAGAGCGGCGTCAGCGAAGCTCTGCTGACAGAGGCGTTGATCGACGATACGGTCTATGTAGCGGGACGCTGGCAGGAAAGCCAACTGATCGGTTATGCGTTGCTGGCCCGATTGCCGTTCGATGCCGAACTGCAGGCCATTGGCGTGCTGCCCGAGCGTCGTGGCGCAGGGATTGGCGGCGAATTACTCGGTGCGGTGCTGGCGGTGGCAGCCGATTGGCAAAGCGAGCGAGTGCTGCTTGAGGTGCGAGAAAGCAATGCGTCAGCGCGCAAGCTCTATGCAGGCGCAGGCTTTCAACAGGACGGTATGCGACGGGATTACTACCCGGCGGCTGAGGGCGCCGCCGGACGCGAGAGTGCGCTATTGATGTCGCGGTCTATTTAAGACGGGTCGTCATCGAATTTTGTCAGCAGCGCGCTCAGGCGGCGCTCCCATTCTTCGTGTTCCTGCTTGAGCTGGGTGTTTTCATTGCGCAGGGTCTCGTTTTCCAGCTTCATCATTTCCAGCGCCTCGACGGTATCGGTAACGCGCTGTTCAAGCTGATTGAATAATTCTAGGCTCATGCCCACCTCCAGATAAAAACAAGCGACATGCTTGCCTGAAAAACCAATAGGTAAAAATCGTTGAAGCGAGCGTAACGCCCGGAATGCGATGCCGCAAGCGCTGATTACCGGGCGTGGCGTTGATAGAGCCGGGCCGTGGTTTCACCGGCGTGGGTCTCGCGATGCAGCGCCCAGTGCGCGGGCACCTCCAGGGCCAGGTCGCGTTCGGTTTCCAGGTAGATCATCGCGTCCGCCGCCAGCCAGCCCCCCGTTTCCAGCGCGCGGCAGCACTCGGCTGCCAGGCCCTGGTGAAAGGGAGGGTCGAGGAAGACGACGTCGTAGGGGGCGGCGGGCTGTGCCAGAAAGCGTTCGGCATCGGCAGCGGTCACCTGGCCCTTGTCCGCATTGAGGGTCTCGAGGTTACGGGAAATGTGCTCGGCCACCTGGCGGTCACGCTCGACAAAGGTGACTTGCGCGGCGCCGCGGGACAGCGCCTCGATCCCCAGCGCGCCGGTGCCGGCAAACAGGTCGAGTACCGCTTTGCCGTACAGGGCCTGGCCAAGCCAGTTGAACAGGGTTTCACGAACCCGGTCGGGCGTGGGGCGTAAGCCGGGACGGTCGAGAACCGGCAGCTGGCGGCGGCGATAATCACCCCCGATAATGCGCAGCTTGCCAGGCGGTTTGGCCGCCGGGCGGCGCGATGTCGATGAGCGAGATGAGCGTTGTCGTGTCATAACGCGGATTGTAGCGGGCTCCTTATCCAAAGTCTTGGTTGGCGGTGGTAGGATAATCCCATTCTTCACTTTTATCAGTCGGATGACCTCAATGTTTGGTTTTTTCAAGCGTAAACAAAAGCAGGATTCCCAGCGGGAAAAACAGCAGGACGACGCGTCACAGGTCGATGTGTCGGAAGAGCAGGCGGCCGATGAAGCGCCTTTGCCAGAGTCTGACCCGCAAAGCGCCGAGCATGAGGAAGCCGACGTTGACGCGCGCTCGACGGCGCCTGACCCTGTGCCAGAGCCAGAGCCAGAGCCAGAGCCAGAGCCAGAGCCAGAGCCAGAGCCAGAGCCAGAGCCAGAGCCAGCGCCAGCGCCAGAGCCAGCGCCCGTCCAAAAGCCGGCGCTGCAGGACAAGCCGGTGGCCGACAAGGGGGGAAAGAAAGGCTGGCTTGCGCGTATCAAGTCGGGCCTGGGCAAAACCCGCGCGAACCTGACCGACGGCATTGCCGATCTGTTCCTGGGCAAAAAGCAGATCGACGACGAGCTGCTTGAAGATCTTGAAACCCAGTTGCTGATGGCCGACGTGGGCATCGAGGCCACCAGCGAGATTATCGAGCGGCTGGAAGCCCGGGTCTCGCGTAAAGAGCTGAAGGATCCCGAGGCGCTGTATCGCGGTCTCCAGGAAGAGCTGGCGGCCATGCTCGAGCCGGTCACCCAGCCGCTCAGCTTTGAGAAAGACAGCGACGGCCCTTTCGTGATCCTGGTGGTGGGCGTCAACGGCGTGGGCAAGACCACCACGATCGGCAAGCTCACCCAGCGTTTTCAGCGTGAGGGCAAAAGCGTCATGCTGGCCGCCGGCGACACCTTCCGTGCCGCCGCCGTGGAGCAACTCAAGGTATGGGGAGAGCGCAACAGCGTACCGGTAATCGCCCAGCATACCGGGGCCGATAGCGCCTCGGTGATCTATGACGCGGTGTCGGCGGCTAAATCGCGCGGCGTCGATGTGCTGATCGCGGATACCGCCGGTCGTCTGCACAACAAGGGCCACCTGATGGAAGAGCTGAAAAAAGTCCATCGGGTGATGAAGAAGATCGACGAAACAGCGCCCCATGAAGTCATGCTGGTGCTGGATGCCGGAACCGGGCAGAACGCCATCTCCCAGGCCAGCACCTTCAACGAGGCCGTGCCGGTCAGCGGTATTACGCTGACCAAGCTGGATGGCACCGCCAAGGGGGGGATTATTTTCGCCCTGGCGAAGCAGCTCAAAACGCCGATCCGCTATATCGGCGTGGGTGAGGGGCTGGATGACCTGCGGCCCTTCGCGTCCAAGGATTTCGTTAACGCGCTGTTCGACCGTCAGGGAGACGATGCCAACCCATGATCGCCTTTGAGCATGTGGGGAAGCGCTACGGAGGGCGCTTCGAAGCGCTATCGCACCTCAACTTTCGCGTGGCGAGAGGCGAGATGGTGTTTCTCACCGGCCACTCCGGCGCGGGGAAGAGCTCGCTGCTGCGCCTGATCATGCGCCTGGAAAAACCCAGTCGCGGGCGAGTGGTGGTGGCGGGGCATGATATTGCCCAGTTGCACGCCAGCCAGGTGCCGTTTTACCGCCGACAGATTGGCGTGGTGTTTCAGGATCACCAGCTGCTTTTTGATCGCAGTGTCTACCACAACGTCTCGTTGCCGCTGGACATTCAGGGCATCGAACCCCGCGAGTCCGCCCGCCGCGTTCGTGCGGCCCTTGATAAAGTCGGGCTGTTGCACCGCGAGAAAGCGCTGCCCATCGAGCTGTCCGGCGGTGAGCAGCAGCGCGTCGGCATCGCCCGGGCGGTCGTCAACAAGCCCGCCCTGCTGCTTGCCGACGAACCGACGGGTAACCTTGACCCACAGCTGTCGGCCGACATCATGGCACTGTTCGAAGATTTTAACCGTATCGGCACGACGGTGGTGATCGCCAGTCACGACCTGGCGCTGATCGCGCGGCTCCAGCATCGGATGATCCGCCTGCGCGATGGCCGCCTGGTGGCGGACGAGGGGGCCGCATGAAACGACCCACCGGTATCAAACCCAAAGGCGCCGCGCCTCGCTCAGGGCGTCCCCGCGCGGCGACCCAGGAAGCCCAGCGCCCTCAAAAGCAGGGCGCACGATCGCAGCAGCCGCGTCGATCCAGCCGCCTGCGCGCCTGGGGTAGGCACCACCGGGCGATGGCGATCGACAGTCTGCATCGCCTGATCCGCTACCCGCTGGGCAATTTGCTCACCATGCTGGCCATCGCCATTGCCCTGGTGCTGCCGGCGGCGCTGTGGCTCACGCTGGATAGCGCCCGGCTGCTGGATGCGGAACTGGATGACAGCGCGACGCTCACCGTTTATCTCGACACCGGGGTCGCGTCTGGGGAGGCCAAGCGCATTGAGCAGGCCGTCAGTGCGGATACTGACGTGCAAAGCACCCGCTTTGTCAGCGCCGAGCAGGGCATGGCCGACTTTCAGCAGTCCCTGGGCGTAGAAGATGCGCTCTCCGGGCTTGAGGATAACCCCCTGCCGAGCAGTATTGTGGTGCGTCCGGGTAGCGTTGACCCTGACCTCATGCAGGCCCTTGCCGAGCGCTTGGAGAGCCTGGCCGGTGTCGACGAAGTACGCGTCGACCTGGCCTGGGTCGAGCGCCTGCGCCACTTGGCGGCGCTGGGCACGCGGGTGGCATTGGCGCTGGGCGTACTGTTTGGTCTGGGCGTGCTGCTGGTGGTGGGTAATACCATCCGCCTGTCGGTGGAGAGCCGACGGCGTGAAATCGAAGTGGTAATGCTGATCGGCGCGACCCATGCGTTTGTCAGGCGTCCCTTCCTGTACAGCGGCGCCTGGTACGGCGTTGGCGGCGGGGTGCTGGCGCTTGGCCTGCTGACGTTGGGCAACCATTGGCTGTCGATGCCGGTGGCCGCCTTGGCGGCGAGCTACGGTGCCAGCTTTTCATTGCCTCAACTGGACGTGACAGGCTCCACAATGTTGCTATCTTGCAGTACACTACTTGGCTGGCTGGGGGCATGGCTCGCCGTATCGCGGCACCTTGCCAGTATCCGCCCGCGCTGAAAGGCCCGCGTTGCTCATCAGGCGACGGCGAGGGAACCTTGTCCATACGGCAAGGTCACAGTGACACACTAAACCACGTAAGGGTTACAGGGAGACCACCTGCACATGAGCACTAGTCTTCTACCGGTGGGACAGCTTTCCCCAGGCCACGACCTGGGTGGCTATATCAAAGCGGTCAACGGCATTGCAGTTCTCAGTGCCGATGAAGAGCGCGAGCTTGCGTTCCGCCTGCACGATGAAGGCGATCTGGAAGCAGCGCGACGTTTGGTACTATCGCATTTGCGCTTCGTGGTACATATCGCCCGTAGTTATTCGGGGTATGGTCTACCGCAAGCCGATTTAATTCAGGAAGGTAACGTCGGCTTGATGAAAGCCGTCAAGCGCTTCGATCCCAATCAAGGCGTTCGGCTGGTGTCGTTTGCCGTGCACTGGATCAAGGCCGAGATTCACGAGTTCGTGCTGCGTAACTGGCGTATCGTCAAAATTGCCACGACCAAGGCCCAGCGCAAGCTGTTCTTCAACCTGCGCAGCGCCAAGAAGCGTCTTGCCTGGCTCAATAACGACGAGGTCGAGGCGATTGCCAAGGATCTCGACGTTAAACCAGGCGTTGTGCGCGATATGGAAGGGCGTCTGTCCTCCTACGATGCAGGGTTTGACGCCTCGCCCAGCGAAGACGAAGACAGTGCCTATCAGGCGCCGGTGCATTTTCTTGATGATGCGGCGTCTGACCCGGCAACACAGCTGGAAGACAGCGATTTCGAGGAAGATTCCACACGCCGTTTGCAGCTGGCGCTCGAAGGCCTTGACGAGCGCTCGCGGGATATCCTGCAGCGTCGCTGGCTGGCAGAGAACAAGGCAACCCTGCATGATCTGGCCGATGTCTATGGCGTCAGCGCCGAGCGCATTCGCCAGCTCGAGAAGAATGCAATGAAAAAGTTGCGTCAGAAAATGGGCGACGCCATCGCGGCATGAGCGAGCAGTTTCAGCCCAATAAAAACGGCGCTCCCATCAGGGAGCGCCGTTTTTTTGGGTCAGGTGTTATGCCGGGCGCCGCAGGGTCATGCCGGCTGCACCGCCTCTCGCAGCAGCTGGGCGGATAGCAGCGTCCACTGGTCGTCCCAGTAGTCGGTGGGCAGGCGTTTGAAATCGCTGCGCACATACTGCGAAATACGCCCCTCTGCCTGGGCCGCCAGCAAATTGGCAGCGGCCGAGGCGGGGATGGTGGGGCGCAGGCCCTCGCGCATTTCGGCTTCGCGGAGAATCTGCTTGAACTGGGTTTCCAGGCGCTCGAACAGCTGGTGAATCCGCTGGCGCAGCCGAGCGGTCTCGCCGGTCAATACATCACCGCCCATTACGCGGGCAAGTCCCGGGTTCTTTTCGGCAAAGCCGAGCACCAGCGACAGGATCGTGTGGCAGCGGTTAGTGGCGTCGGGCACTTCTTCCATGATGCGGTTAATGCGCGCAAAGATGCTTTCTTCGATAAAGTCGATCAGCCCTTCGAACATGCGCGCCTTGCTGGGGAAGTGGCGGTAGAGGGCGGCTTCGGACACCCCGACCTGGCGGGCCAGGGCGGCGGTGGTGATACGCTTCCCGCTGTCTTCCTCCAGCATCAGGGCCAGGGCCTGGAGTATCTGCTCGCGGCGGCGAGGTTTGCGATCATCGCTCATGACGTTGCTCCTCCCGTCGCGGTTAGTGGGTATCGGTGATCAGCGTGCCCACGCCGGCGTTGGTGAAGATCTCCAACAGCACGGCATGCGGCACGCGACCGTCGATGATATGGGCGCTGTTGACGCCGCCTTTCACGGCGTCCAGCGCGCAGCGGATCTTGGGCAGCATGCCCCCGTGAATAGTGCCATCGGCAATCAAGGCGTCGACTTGAGCCGTGGTCAACCCGGTGAGGACTTCGCTCTCGGCATTCATCAGGCCGGCCACGTTGGTCAGCAGCATGAGCTTTTCGGCGTTGAGGGCTTCGGCAATCTTGCCGGCGACAAGGTCGGCGTTGATGTTATAGCTGTGGCCTGCCTCATCCACGCCAATCGGGGCAATCACGGGAATGAAATCCCGCGCCGCGAGCATTTCAATCAGGTCGGTGGAGATCGATTCGACCTCACCAACATGGCCGATGTCGATGATTTCCGGGGCTTTCATTTCGGGGCTTTGATGCTCGACCTTCAACTGGCGGGCACGGATCTGCGCGCCGTCCTTGCCGGTCAGGCCAATCGCCTTGCCGCCGCTCTGGTTGATCAGATTGACGATGCTCTTGTTGACCAGCCCGCCGAGCACCATCTCGACCACGTCCATGGTTTGCGAGTCGGTGACGCGCATGCCGTTGACAAAGCGCGATTCGATATTGAGCTTGGCCAGCAGGTCGCCAATCTGGGGGCCGCCGCCATGCACGACCACCGGGTTAATGCCCACTTCCTTCATCAAGACGATGTTGCGGGCAAAGGAGTCGATCAGGGTGCTTTCCGTCATCGCGTTGCCGCCGTATTTGACCACAACGGTTTTACCGGAAAATTGCTGAATATAGGGGAGGGCTTCGGAAAGCACCTCCACAACGACCTGGGGGTCGCGACTGGCTGAACTCATGACGTTGTCCCTTGATAATGATGAGGCTAACTTATGGGCATTAAGCGCACTGTGACGCCCATGGCGAGCCGTGCCTTCTAGTGGGCAGGGTCTCGCCACGCAATGACGTTGCTAAGCCGGGGGTAGCGTCAAAGCGGGGTCGACGTTTTTCAGTGCATTGGCAAACTGCGCTTTAATGCGCGTTAAGGCCGCTTCATTTTTTCCTTCAAAACGCAGTACTAACACGGGGGTGGTGTTGGAGGCCCGGCAAAGGCCCCATCCGTCCGGGTAGTCGACCCGAATGCCATCCAGCGTGGTCTTGATACCATCGCCGAAGTCGCCTTCCCGAGCAAGTTTATCGACCAGGTTGAATTTATTGCTGTCGGTGACGGTGATATTGATTTCCGGCGTGCCGAGGTCCTGGGGGAAACTGTCAAAATACGCATCGGCGTCGCCCGCGTAGTTGGCCAGGATTTCCAACAGCCGAGCGGCGGCGTAAATGCCGTCGTCGAAGCCGTACCAGCGTTCCTTGAAGAAGATATGCCCGCTCATTTCGCCGGCCAGCAGGGCGCCGGTTTCCTTCATGCGTGCCTTGATGAGCGAGTGGCCGGTGCGCCACATTTCCGGCTCACCCCCGGCGTCGCTTATCACCTTGACCAGGTTGCCGGTGCACTTGACGTCAAAAATGACCTTGGCGCCTTGATTGCGGCCCAGCATATCGGTGGCAAACGCCATCAACAGATGGTCCGGGTAGATCAGCCGGCCGCGAGGGGTAATGACGCCGAGGCGGTCGCCGTCGCCGTCGAAGGCCAGGCCTATATCGGCGTTGGTTTCCTGCACCGTGCGAATAAGATCCTGCAGGTTCTCGGGCTTGCCGGGGTCGGGATGATGGTTGGGGAAGGTACCATCGATCTCGTCAAACAGCGGTACGGTGTCAACGCCCAGACGCTCAATCAATTGCGGACCAAGCTCGCCGGCCACGCCGTTGCCGCAGTCGACCACGGCCTTGATAGGCCGGTTAATCGTTACGTCACCCAGGATGCGCGTTAAGTAGGCGTCGCGCACGTCTTCCTGGCGAATGTGGCCTTCTCCTTGGGGTAGATCGCCTGACTGTAAACGTTCGTAGAGGGCGGTGATGGCATCGCCCGATAGGGTGTCGCCATCGAGCACAATCTTGAAGCCGTTGTAGTCGGGCGGGTTGTGGCTGCCGGTGACCATGACTCCGGAGCGCGTACCGTCAAGAATATGGGTGGCGAAATACAGCACCGGGGTGGGCACCATGCCGATATCGATCACGTCGCATCCCGCCGCGTTCAGGCCGCGCATCAGGGCCGCCTGAAGCCGTGGGCCCGAAAGACGTCCGTCGCGGGCGACCACCACGGTGGACTCGCCCCGGTCAGTGGCTTCGGCGCCGATCGCACGGCCGATCCATTCCACTGTGTCTTCGGTGAGGGTGTCATCGACGATGCCGCGGATGTCGTAGGCGCGAAAGATCGAAGCGGGAATTGTAGCTGTCGTCATGGAAGTATCCTTACTCAAGTAGCCAGTACCGATTAATGACGGCCGGTGCTGCCGAAGCCGCCGCTGCCGCGGTTGGAATCGCTGAACTGATCGACCAGCTCAAGCGCCGCCTGCACCACAGGCACAAGCACGTACTGTGCCAACCGCTCGAACGGCGCGAGCGTAAAGGCGCTTTGGCCGCGGTTCCATACGGAAATCATCAACTCTCCCTGGTAGTCGGCATCGATCAAGCCCACCAGATTGCCCAGCACGATGCCGTGTTTATGCCCCAGACCGGAGCGCGGCAGAATCATGCCGGCAAGGCCCGGGTCTTCAATATAGATTGCCAGGCCCGTTCGTACGAGCTGTGTGTCGCCCGGGTGCAGAGTAAGCGGCTCGTCAAGCAGTGCGCGAAGGTCCATGCCCGCCGACCCGTCGGTCGCGTAATGCGGTAAATAGTCACGCAGTCGTTCATCGAGGACTTTGCACTGCAGGCAAGGGCGGGCGGTCATGAGGGCACTCCGGTGGTAGACGGGGGTAGTAGTCTAAGGGCTTGTTGGATAACGCGAGCCGCCAACTGAGTCTTGCGTTGCGGGGCTTCTTCCCGACGCTCAACCCCCTGGGGCGTGCGCCATAGCAGTAATGCCGCGTTATCGTCGCTGCCGAAGCCGAGACCCTGATGGCTGACGTCGTTGGCCACGATCATGTCGAGTCCCTTGCGCGTCAGCTTGTCGGCGGCATAGTGCTCGACGTTCTGGGTTTCGGCGGCAAAGCCGACCACGAAGGGTCGGGTGTCGGTGGGCAGCGCTGCCACATCGGCAATAATGTCGGGGTTTTTGACCAGGGTAAGCGTCAGGGTGTCGTTGTCGTCGGTCTTTTTCATCTTGTGCTCGGCGGCGCTGGCGGCGCGGTAGTCGGCCACGGCCGCGCAGCCAATGAACAGCGCCGCCTGGGAAGCAAGGGCCAGCGCTTCACGGTGCATCTCCGTGGCGGATTCCACGTCAATGCGGGTAACGCCCGGCGGCGTGGCGAGGCTCACTGGCCCGCTGATCAGGGTGACACGCGCCCCCTGGGTGGCCGCAGCGGCGGCGAGGGCGTAGCCCATCTTGCCGGAGCTGTGGTTCGAGAGGTAGCGAACCGGGTCGAGGGCTTCGCGGGTCGGGCCGGCGGTGATTACCACGTGCGGCGCCTCGCTGCTGGCGGGCGCGATGGTGGGGGTCGCCAGATGCTGAAGCAGCGCGTCCGCGATGGTTTCTGGCTCGCTCATTCTGCCCGGGCCGACGTCGCCGCAGGCTTGGTCGCCCGCGGCGGGGCCAATCAGCTGCCAGCCGTCGTCTTCCAGCTGCCGGGCATTGCGCAGGGTGGCGGGATGGCGCCACATGGCCTGGTTCATGGCGGGGGCCATCAGCTTGGGGGCAGTGCTGGCCAGACACAGCGTGGTGAGCAGGTCATCGGCCATGCCCTGGGCCAGGCGGGCCATTAGGTCAGCGGTGGCGGGCGCGACCAGGACGACGTCGGCCCAGCGGGCGAGCTCAATATGCCCCATGCCCGCCTCGGCCTCGGGATCGAGCAGCGAGGTACGCACCGGCTCACCGGACAGCGCCTGGAGCGTCAACGGCGTAATGAACGCCTGGGCGCCGCTGGTCATCACCACGCGAACCTCGCAGCCTGCCTGTTTGAGCAGGCGCACGATCAGCGCACTTTTATACGCGGCGATGCCGGCACTGATGCCCAGCAGCACGCGTTTACCGTTAGCGATTGGCGGCGTTGGCGAAATCACGGACGACATGGCAGTAGACCCACGTTGAGCATTCTTTAGGTCGCTTACCATACCATTCGTCTGCACAATTTGGCATGCTGCATCCACGCACAGGGAAAGGTGAAACACCGCTCAGGGAGGCAGCGATGGGTATCAACCACTGGCCGGAAGGCGAGCGGCCGCGTGAAAAATTATTGAACCTGGGCGCCCAGGCGCTCTCGGACGCCGAACTGCTGGCGATCTTTCTGCGCGTCGGGGTGCAGGGGCGCTCGGCGGTCGACCTGGCGCGAGATCTGCTGGCAAGCTTTGGGGGCCTTCGTCAGCTGCTGGAGGCCGACCAGGCAAGCTTCTGTGATGCACGCGGGCTGGGCAGCGCCAAGTTTGCCCAGCTGCAGGCCACGCTCGAACTTTCCAGGCGCCATCTGGCCACGCAGCTGGCGCGCGGGGAGGCGCTGACCTCACCCACGCTGGTACGCCACTATTTGAGCGCTCAGCTGCGCCATCTTGGCCATGAGGAGTTCGCGGTACTTTTTTTGGATACACAGCACCGAATTATTCGCTATGAATCCCTGTTTCGCGGTACCCTAGATAGCGCATCCGTTTATCCCCGCGAAGTTGCCAAGCGTGCCCTGGCGCACAATGCTGGCGCTGTTATCCTGGCGCATAATCACCCTTCGGGCGTGGCCGAGCCCAGCGATGCTGATCGACGAATCACAGAACGTTTGAAAGAAGCACTCGCCCTCTTTGATGTGCGGGTGCTGGATCATTTCGTGGTGGGGGACGGAGACGTGGTGTCATTTGCCGAGCGGGGTTGGCTGTAAGCACGCTACCCGGCCAATCAGCAACGATGTTAAGTAGCATGGATCAAAAGGCGGTTTTTCGGCCTTTTGTCACGGTTTTTCTTGCTGAATGGCGAGTGCTCTGGTATAAAGTGCCACCTTTGAACTTGGGTTGAATAACGGATTTGGGTATAGCTAGGCGGTTAACCGCGTTGACGCCCTCCCTGCTCCGGTTTGCCCGACAGTTTTGAACACTCAGGTAATTAAATCCTGGCCAAGCAGTTGGAGGCTCTCATGTCCAAAGTATGTCAGGTTACCGGTAAGCGTCCGGTAACTGGTAATAACGTTTCGCACTCCCAGCGTAAGACACGTCGTCGTTTCTTGCCGAACCTTCACACCCATCGCTTTTGGGTTGAGTCTGAAAGCCGCTTCGTCAAGCTGCGCGTATCCTCCAAGGGCATGCGTATCATTGACAAGAAAGGTATTGAGACGGTTCTGGCTGATATCCGTAAGCGCGGCGACGCCATCTAAGACTGCATTTTGGGAGAGTTAAACCATGCGCGATAAGATCAAGTTGGTGTCCAGTGCCGGTACCGGTCACTTCTACACCACTGATAAAAACAAGCGGAACACCCCGGATAAGTTCGAATTCAAGAAATACGACCCGGTGGTCCGTAAGCACGTCATGTACAAGGAAGCCAAAATCAAGTAATCGCGGTTGCGATGACTGGCTTTCACTGCAGGCGAGCACCTGTTAAAAACCCGGCCTACACAGCCGGGTTTTTGCATGCCTGGGTGTTATGCCCCGGCAAGGCCTCGATATGGCGGGCTTGAACGACCGTCACCACGCTGTCATCAAAGGCTCTCATCATGCCCGAGCTGCCCGAAGTTGAAACCACCCGGCGCGGTATCGCGCCGTATCTGCAAGGCCAGGAAATCACCGAAGTGCGGGTGCGCCAGCCGCGGCTGCGCGTGCCGGTGCCCGAGGACCTCGCCGAGCGGCTGGTGGGCGCACGGGTCGGGGAATTGCAGCGGCGTGCCAAATACCTGCAGATGCCGCTCGAGGCGCCGGCGGGGGCTGCCACGCTGTTATGGCACCTGGGCATGTCGGGCAGCCTGCGCATTGCCCGGGTAGGTGACTTGCCCAAGAAACATGACCACGTGGATGTGGTGACCGAAAGCGGCCATGTACTGCGCTACCACGATCCCCGCCGCTTCGGGTTCGTCGACTGGCAGTTGGGTGACGGCAGCGCCGACAAGCGCCTGGCGCACCTCGGCCCGGAGCCGCTTGATGACGCCTTCAACGGCCGCTGGCTGTATCGCCTGTCACGCAACAAGCGCGTCGCAGTGAAGCCGTTTCTGATGGATAACCGCGTGGTGGTCGGGGCGGGTAATATCTACGCCGCTGAAGCCCTGTTCATGGCGGGTATCGATCCGCGTCGGGCGGCGGGCCGAGTGTCTCTGGCCCGCTACGAGACGCTGGCCGCCGCCGTGAAGGAGGTGCTGGCCGCTGCTATCATTCAGGGCGGCACGACGCTGCGCGATTTTGTCAGCGGCCAGGGCGAGCCCGGTTATTTTGCCCAGCGTCTCAATGTGTATGGCCGGCACGGCCAACCCTGCATGCGCTGCGGAACAGAGCTACGCCGTATCACCCTTGGCCAGCGGGCAAGCGTTTTTTGTCCCGGCTGCCAGCGTTAACGATTTGCTACTGATTTGCCCGTGCCTTGGGAGCCAACGCTCTTGAGGCGCTCTTTTGGAGATTGCTGTGACCCAACGCCTGCGCCTGAATAAAAACGCTGACCGCCGCCTCAAGGCGGGCCACCTGTGGATTTATTCCAACGAAGTCGATATCAAGGAAACGCCGCTGAAGGATTTTGCGCCGGGTGAAGCCGCCCTGGTCGAAGCGTCCAATGGCAAGACCCTCGGCGTGGCCTACGTGAATCCGCATTCGCTGATTTGCGCCCGGGTGATGTCCCGGGACCCTGAGATGCGTCTGGATCGCTCGCTGTTGGTGCACCGCTTCAACCAGGCGCTGGCCCTGCGTCAGCAGCTGTTTGATCAACCCTTCTACCGCCTGATCCACGGTGAGGGTGACCTGCTGCCGGGGCTGGTGATCGACCGCTTTGGCGACGTGGTCGTGGTGCAGTTGAACACCGCGGGTATGCAGGCGCTGGCCGAGGACATCGTCGATGCGCTGGAAAAGGTCATCAAGCCCAGCGCGATTGTGTTCCGCAACGACACCGGTGGCCGTCGTCAGGAAGGCCTGGAAGCCCACGTGGACGTGGTCAAGGGCACCTTGCCCGACGAAGTGCTGCTGGAAGAGAACGGCGTACGCTTTGCCGTGCCGGTGCTCGACGGCCAGAAAACCGGCTGGTTCTTCGACCACCGCGTCAACCGTGCGTGGCTCAATCGCCAGGTCGCCGGCAAGCGCGTGCTGGACGTCTTCAGCTACGTCGGGGGCTGGGGCGTGCAGGCCGCTGCCAACGGCGCCTCTGAGGTGCTGTGCGTGGATGGCTCTGGCCCGGCGCTCGAGCAGGTGGCCCGCAACGCCGAGCTGAATGGCGTTCAGGAACAGGTGGCCGTGGGGGAAGGTGATGCGTTCGAGGCGCTGGCGGCCCTCAAGGCCGACGGCGAGCAGTTCGACGTGGTGGTGCTCGACCCGCCGGCGTTTATCAAGAAGCGCAAGGATATCCCCAACGGCGAACGCGCCTATGCGCGACTGAACCGTGAGGCGATGCGCCTGCTCGGCCGCGACGGCTTGCTGCTATCGGCGTCCTGCTCGATGCACCTGGCGCCTGAGCGCCTGGTCGACGTGGTGCGCGGCGCGGTTCGCCACCAGGACCGTCACGGCCAGGTGATCTACCAGGGGCATCAGGGGCCGGACCATCCGGTGCACCCGGCCATTCCGGAAACGTCGTACCTGAAGGCGCTGGGCGTGCGCGTTTTCCGCGACTAGTTCGCAACGACTGGTGAAGGAGCCTGAACAATGGAATGGGCGCTACCCGAGCCTTTTGTGATCGAGATTGACGTGACCGATGAGGCGATCGATGCCTATCGGCACGTCAATAACAGCGAATACCTGCGCTGGGTGGAACAGATTAGCTGGGCCCACTCGGAGGCGCTGGGGCTGTCGCTTGCGCGTTACCGGGAGTTGGATCGCGCCATGGTCGTCCATCGCCATGAGTTGGATTACCTGGCCCCGGCCTACGCCGGTGATGCGCTCAAGCTGGCGACCTGGATCGTCGCCTGCGACGGCCGCTTTAGTCTCACCCGCCGCTTTCAGCTAAAGCGCATAAGCGATAGCAAAACGCTGTTGAATGCCCGCACCCGCTTTGCCTGTGTGGCGCTGTCCAGCGGGCGGCCCATGCGTCTGCCCGACGAGTATCGACGACTTTACGGTGACGCCGTCGTCGACGAATAGCGATGATTTTTTTGCCTTTAGCCGGTAATCGCTAGATTTTTCTCCTGAGAAACGCCTTAACCGGCGTTTTTTTTGTTTTTAATTTCGGGGTAGGGAGAGGCATAAAAGCTGTGCTGTAATGGATGAAAAGTAACGAATTGCTACCGACACCATCAGGAGTAACAGACATGCGCATTGCCGTTCCCAAAGAGATAAAAAACCATGAATATCGGGTCGCCTTGACCCCGACCGGGGCGCGGGAGCTGACCGGCCGTGGTCATCAGGTGAGTGTTCAGGCGGGCGCCGGCGAGGGCGCCGGGTTTGCCGACCGCGACTACGAAGCCGCCGGTGCGCGCATCGAGGCCGATGTGGCGACGCTCTGGCAAGACGCCGAGCTGATTCTCAAGGTGAAGGAGCCCCAGGCGGAGGAAGTCGCCCGTCTGACACCTCAGCACACGCTGTTTACCTACCTGCATCTGGCCGCCGAGGAATCGCTGACCCAGGGGCTGATAGAAAGCGGCGCCACCTGCATTGCCTATGAAACGATTACCGATGCGAAAGGCGGCCTGCCGTTGCTGGCGCCCATGAGCACCGTGGCCGGCCGTATGGCCGTGCAGGCCGGCGCCCACAGCCTGGAAAAGGCGCAGGGCGGCGCCGGCGTGCTGTTGCCGGGTGTCCCCGGCGTGGCGCCGGGTAAGGTGACCGTGATCGGCGGCGGCGTGGTGGGTGAAAACGCCGCGCGGATGGCCTTGGGGCTGGGTGCCGAGGTGACCATCCTCGACAAGTCGATTGCTCGGTTGGAAGTCCTGGACGACCGCTATCAGGGCCGTATCAAGACCGTCTATTCGACGGCGGACGCGCTGGACGAAGCGGCGAGAACGGCGGACATGATCATTGGTGCGGTGCTGATTCCCGGCGCCGCCGCGCCGAAGCTGATCACTAGGGCGATGCTTGCGGATATGCAACCTGGCAGCGTGCTGGTGGACGTGGCCATCGATCAGGGCGGCTGTTTTGAGACCAGCAAGCCCACGACCCATGCGGAGCCGACCTACATCGTCGACGGCATCGTGCATTACTGCGTGGCCAACATGCCCGGCGCGGTCGCGCGCACCTCGACGCTGGGGCTGACCAACGCCACGCTGCCCTTTGTCCTCGACCT
Organism: Vreelandella gomseomensis; assembly: GCF_031451645.1. Taxonomy (NCBI): domain Bacteria; kingdom Pseudomonadati; phylum Pseudomonadota; class Gammaproteobacteria; order Oceanospirillales; family Halomonadaceae; genus Vreelandella; species Vreelandella gomseomensis. Next base: position 52,970 of record NZ_JARWAI010000007.1, read on the forward strand.
GGCCGACAAGGGCTGGCAGCAGGCCTTGCGCGACAACCCGCATTTCTTGCCGGGGCTCAACGTGCATGACGGCCAGGTAACCTACGCGGCGGTGGCGGATGCCTTTGGTCTGACGAGCATCGACCCCGCCGAGGCGGTGAACCGGTAAGTTATCGATCGGGATTGTGGATCAGTAGTGGGGCGGTATGTCGTCTTCGGGACGGCTGCCGTCGGGGTCGTCACCGGCCTGTAGCGCCTGGTGCTGTTCGCGCAGGCGCTCGCGCATCAGCGCGCTGAGCTGTTCGAGCGTCGCCAGCCGACGCTCCTGCTGGGCGACCGCTTGATCCAGGGTGTCGAGCCAGTGCTCTTGATAGGCCAGGCGGCTTTCTAAAGATTCAAGCTGTTGAATCAGGTCGGCAGGCGATAAAGAAGATGTCATGGTAACATTGCAACCTTGTGTAGTAGCTCGGTTCATCGGGTCGTCAAGCCCGGCTGAACTGGGTATTGTCCTTCTTCTGTTACCCATACAACAAGAGAGCTTTTTTTATCCATGAACCCAAAAGTTGTGTTTCGCTGTATCTTGATCAGTGTCTTGCTTGCCGCCCCCACGCCATTGCTGCTGGCGGGGATTGTTCATTTAACCGACGCACCGCTGGCTGAGCGGTGGCTTGACGAGCTGGCTGTGACCGGGGCTGGCGGCATCTACATCGCCGTGGCCATCGGCAGCTTCGTTGTGCTGTGTATCGGTACGTTAGCGACTGCCGCGCTGGCGCCACCCGTGGTGGTGTCGCCGGATGTGGCAGTGCGTGCCAAGCCGGCACCGCGTCAGTCTCAAGCCCCCAGCGCGCCGGACGATGACGATATCATCGACCCCAATGACGGCCGCGAAGAGGGCGAAGTGAAGTGGTTCAATACCAACAAAGGCTACGGCTTCATTACCCGCGATAACGGCGACGATGTGTTTGTCCATTTCCGGGCGATTCGTGGTCGCGGGCCGCGCATGCTGGCAGAAGGCCAGATCGTGCGTTATCACGTGATTAAAAACGAGCGTGGTTTGCAGGCCGACGACGTGAGCATCATCGAGTAACGATCAGTCCCGCTTGAGATTGCTTCGCACGACATTTGACCCCGCTCCGGCGGGGTCAAATACGTTTTGGGGAACTAGCGGCCCGAGTCGGGCCACTCGATGGGCCCTTCACGGCCGTCGGGCAGCACCTGCCAGAAACGATCGGGATCATCGCCCGGATGCCAGCCGCCCAGCGAGCAGCGAATTTCGGTCTGCAGGGCTTCCGCCGCGTATTGGGCGGCTTCCTGATCGGTTTGCCAGGGGCTGTGGCCGCTATCGAGCCACAGGCTGGCAAACCCATCGGCGGCGTTTTCGACCAGCAGCACCGGCACCTTGTGCCCCTGGTGGTGGCCTTGGGTACGCCACTTGCCTTTGCCCGCCGACGTCAGCGGCGGGGCGTCCAGCGCCTTCGCCAGCCAGTCGTTGAGGGCGGGGTGGGCAACGCTTGCCAGGTAGATCTCGATATCCGGATAGCGCTCCATCATACGTTGACCTCGCCGGAGGTGAGCAACGCCTGCAGCGTGGCTTCGTAGATCCGGCTCAATGCATCCAGGTCGCTGGCCCGGACGCGCTCGTCTACCTTGTGGATGGTGTCGTTGAGAGGCCCCAGCTCGACCACTTGGGCGCCCAGGGTGGCAATGAAGCGGCCATCCGAGGTGCCGCCGCTCGTGGAAAGCGCCGGTCGCTCGCCGGTGACCGCTTCGACACCGCGAATGGCGGCGTCGACCAGCTCGCCCTCGGCGGTCAGGAACGGCTCGCCGTTGAGCGTCCAGTCGATGTGATACTCAAGGCCGTGCTGATCCAGCAGCGCTTCGGTACGCCGCCGCAGGGTTTCGTGGGTGACTTCCGTGGAGTAACGGAAATTGAACACCACTTCCACCTCGCCGGGGATGACGTTGGTCGCCCCGGTGCCCGCCCGCAGGTTGGATACCTGAAAGCTGGTCGCCGGGAAGAAATCGTTGCCGGCATCCCAATGTTCATTGACTAGGGCGTCGAGCGCGGGCATTACCTGATGGATAGGGTTGCGCGCCAGGTGAGGGTAGGCCACGTGGCCCTGTACGCCTTTCACATGCAGGATGCCGCCCAGCGAGCCGCGCCGGCCGTTCTTGATGGCATCGCCAAGCCGCGCCGTAGAGGACGGCTCGCCGACGATGCAGTAGTCGAGGCGTTCGTTGCGCTCGCGTAGATGCTCGACCACCGCGCGGGTGCCGTCGACGGCGGGGCCTTCTTCGTCGGATGTGATCAAAAACGCGATGCGTCCGTCGTGGTCGGGGTGGGCGTCGACGAAGCGCTCGACGGCGGTGAGCATGGCGGCCAGGCTGCCTTTCATGTCTGCGGCACCGCGACCGCACAGCATGCCATCGTCGTTGATGCAGGGCGTGAAGGGCGGAAATTCCCAGTTGGTATGCGGCCCGCTGGGCACCACATCGGTATGCCCGGCAAAGGCCAGCACCGGGCCGTGATGGCCGCGCACCGCCCAGACGTTTTTCACATCGCCAAACGGCAGTGACTCGATGTGGAAATCGAGCGCCCTCAAGCGCTCGATCATCAGATCCTGGCAGCCTTCGTCGTCGGGCGTGACCGACGCGCGGCGCAGCAGATCAAAGGCCAGCTGCAGCGTCGGCGACAGCCCCTCCGGCTCAGTTATGGGCATGCAGCGCCTCGTTGAGCGCGATGGCGCTTTTATTGGTCAGGCATTCGATGCGGCCGTTCTGCGAGTTGCGGCGCAGCAGCAGGTCGTCCTGGCCGGCCAGCTCGCGCGCAGCGACGGTATTGACCTCCTGGCCCTGGTCATCCAGCAGTGTGACTTTCGACCCCGCCGTGATATACAGCCCGGCTTCCACCGTGCAGCGGTCGCCCAGCGGGATGCCGATGCCCGCGTTGGCGCCGATCAGGCAGCCCTCGCCGACCTTGATCACCATGTTGCCACCGCCGGACAGCGTCCCCATGGTCGAGCAACCGCCGCCCAGGTCAGAGCCTTTACCCACCATGACGCCGGCGGAGATGCGGCCTTCGATCATGCCGGGGCCCTCGGTGCCGGCGTTGAAGTTAACGAACCCTTCGTGCATCACCGTGGTGCCTTCGCCGAGATAGGCGCCCAGGCGCACTCGGGCGGTGTCGCCGATGCGGATGCCGTGAGGCACTACGTAGTCGGTCATCTTGGGGAATTTATCCACGCAGTCCACCGACAGGGCGCGGCCTTCCAAACGGGCTTTGAGGCGGCGTGCGGGCAACTCTTCGATGTCGATCGCGCCTTCGTTGGTCCAGGCGATGTTGCGCAGCAGGCCGAACATGCCGGTCAGATCCAGCCCGTGGGGTTTCACCAGCCGGTGGGAGAGCAGGTGCAGCTTGAGGTAGACCTCGGGGGCGGTCTGCGGGGGCTGGTTGGTGTCCAGGAACATGGCGACCAGCGGACGCTGGCTGGCGGCGAAGGATGCCGCCAGCTCCGCCTGTTCGGCGTGGCCGGCCGTTTCAAGCACCTTGGCCAGGCGCGCGCAGTCTTCCGGCAGGAAGCTGATGGCCGCGTTACCGCTGGGTGCGTCAAGGGCTTCCTTGGCGGCACTGACCAGGCTTTCGGGCGGGTTGATCAGCGGCGCCGGGTAGTAGATTTCCAGCCAGTCGCCCTGGGTGTTTTGAGTGCCGATTCCAAGCGCAAAGCTCAGCATAACTGCGTTCCTTTGGGTCAGTGTTTGATCAGGATGTCAGAGTTTGTCGTAGTCGCCGTCCTGGTAGCCGACGAGTATCGTGTCATCGTCGACTTCCAGTAGCGGGCGTTTTAACAGGGTGGGGTGCTTCAGGAGCAGTTCGCGTCCCGAATTGGCGTCAAAGTCCTTCTCTTCATCGGATAGTTCCCGCCAGGTCTTGCTGCGCTTGTTGATCGCTTCGACCAGCGGCACACGATGCAGGATGTGTTCCAGAAGCGGCGCCGACAGGCCGTCCTTGCGCAGGTCGTAGGTCTTGAAGGGGATACCTTTTTCGTCAAGCGCCTTGCGCGCTTTTCGGCAGGTATCGCAGTTGCTGATAATGTAGAGCGTGAGCATGGATGACCTCCTGGCAATGGCGTCGAGTTGTCATTAACGTGCGTTAGCCGCGCTCAACGAGTTGGCGCAGGCGTTCGGCGGCTTCGAGCGTCGGGGCCAGCTCCGCCACCAGCGCCAAGCGTAGCCGACCGCTACCGGGATTATGGCCGCCGCGTCCGGGGCGGCCCATCAGGCTGCCCGGCAGCACGCTGACATGCTGTTCAACGAACAGCCGCTGGGTGAAGGCAATGTCGTCGCCACCCGGCACGGCGGGCCACAGGTAAAAGCTGGCTTCCGGGGTGGGGAAGTCCATTACCGGGGCGAGCACCTCGGTAACCGCGCTGAACTTTTCGCGGTAGGCCTCGCGGTTGGCGCGCACGTGGCTTTCATCCTGCCAGGCGGCCATGGAGGCGTGCTGCAGCGGCAATGACATTGCACAGCCGTGGTAGGTGCGGTAGCGCTTGAACGGTGCAAGCAGGTCTGCATCGCCGGCGACAAACCCTGAGCGAAGCCCCGGCAGGTTGGAACGTTTGGACAGCGAGTGAAACACCACGCAGCGGCGATAGTCGTGGCGGCCGAGCTCGGCGCAGGCCTGCAGGAGCCCCGGGGGTGGCGCCGCTTCATCCAGATAGAGCTCCGAGTAGCACTCATCGGAGGCGATGATGAAGTCGTGCTCGTCGGCCAGCGCGATCAGCTGCTTGAATTCGGCAAGCGGCGTGACCGCGCCGGTGGGGTTGCCGGGTGAGCAGACAAACACAATCTGCACATTGCGCCAGGTGTCCGCGCTGACGGACGAAACGTCCGGGCGAAAGTCGTTATCAGCGGTGCAGTCCAGGTAGAGCGGCTCGCCCCCCGCCAGCAGCGTGGCGCCTTCGTAAATCTGGTAGAAGGGGTTGGGAACCGCTATCTGTGCCGGGCGCGTGCGATCAAGGGCTGCCTGAACGAAGGCGAAAATGGCTTCCCGCGTGCCGTTGACCGGCAGTACCTGGCGCTCGGCGTCGAGCCCTGACAGCGCGAAGCGCTGGGTGGCCCAGGTGGCGATCGTGTCGCGCAGGGCAGGCAGGCCGTTGGTGGCCGGGTAGCGCGCCATCTCGGCCTGGTGGGCAACCAGCGCGGCGAGAGCCCCGGGATAGGGGGCGTGCTGAGGTTCACCGATTGTCAGCGGAATATGCGTTAGCGTCGAAGGTGGCGTTAGATCCGCCTTGAGGGCCGCCAGCTTTTCGAACGGATACGGATGCAGGGCGTCGAGATCAGGGTTCATGGGTGTCCAGAACGCCGTGCCGGCGTCGTTGTAGGCGTCGTTTCGCGAAAGTAGCCGACGATTATAGGCAAGCCCCGGAGCTTGCTCAAACCCCCAGCACCTCAATCAGACGTTCGCGCAGCTGCTGCTGGCGGTCGGGGTCGGTCAGGGGCTCGCCGTCTTTGGTGGTAATGAAGAACACGTCTTCCACGCGTTCGCCCAGGGTGGCGATTTTCGCCGCGGAGAGCGCAATATCCTGCTCCATGAAGATGCGCCCGACGCGGGCCAGAAGCCCGGGCCGGTCCGGTGCGCTGAGCTCCAGCAGCGTGCGGTCATTGGCGGGGTCCTGTTCGATCAGGACCTCGGTGGCGACCCGGAAATGCTTGAGCTGGCGCGGCGTATGCCGGGTGACGATATCCGGATAGTCGTCGGGATCGTCCAGCTCTTCCACCAGGTGCTGGCGCATTTCTTCAATGCGCGCCGGGTCGCGAATCGGCTGGCCCAGGTTGTCGAGCACGATGAAGGTGTTGAGCGTCCAGTTATTGTTTGAGGTGGCGATGCGCGCATCGTGGATCGACAGCCCCAACTGCTCCATGGCAGCGGCGGTGGCGGCGAACAGGTCGTCGACCGAGCGGGTGTGGATAAACACCTTGGTGCCGCCTTCGGCCATGTCCGCCGTGGGCGCGCTGATCAGCACCAGCGGCAGCTGGGAGGGCTGGTGGGTGAGTATCCCCTGGGTCTGCCAGACGATTTCGCTGGGCGCGTACTGCAGGAAGTAGTCTTCGCCGAGGGATTCCCACAGCCGGTCTATTTCGGCTTCATTGACGCCGATCGACTGCAGCAGCGAACGAGCTTCAGAGCGCGTCTCGCGAACCCAGTCGTCGCGGTCGGGCGGGTTTTTCAGGCCGCGGCGCAGGGCGCGTTTGGTTTCGGCGTGCAACTGGCGCATCAGCGATGCCCGCCAGCCGTTCCACAGGGTAGGGTTGGTGGCGTTGATATCGGCCACCGTCAGCACGTAGAGATAGTCCAGTCGCGTCTCGGTGCGCACCTCGGTGGCGAATTCGCGGATCACGTCCGGGTCGCTGATGTCGCGCTTCTGGGCGGTCATGGACATCAGTAGGTGATGTTCGACGAGCCAGCTGACGAGGTTGGTATCGTGCTGGGAAATCTGGTGGCGCTGGCAGAACTGTTCGACGTCCCGGGCGCCGATTTCCGAGTGATCGCCGCCGCGGCCCTTGCCGATATCGTGAAACAGCCCTGCTATCCAAAGCAGATCCAGTTTGGGAAGCTGCTGCATCAGCGCCACCGCGACGGGAAACTCGCCTTTCGCTTCCGGCTTGCGAAAATTGTGCAGAAACTTGAGCAGCAGCAGGGTATGGGCATCGACCGTGTAAATGTGGAACAGGTCGTGCTGCATCAGGCCCACGGCGCGACCAAACTCGGGCAGGTACTTGCCGAGTATGCCGTAGCGGTTCATGCGCCGCAGCTGGCGGGGTACGTTGCCCGGCGCACGCACGATGGCCATGAACAGCCGCTGGTGGCGGGGGTCGTCCCGGTAGTGGTCGTCGATCTGGTGGCGATGGTCGCGGATCAGGCGAATGGTATCGGCCCGCACGCCTTCGATTTCCGGATGCTCGGCCATTAGCAGGAACAGTTCCAGCATGGCGGCAGGCTGTTCGCGGAACAGGTTGCGCGAGCGCACCTGAATATAGCCGCCCTTGGTTTCAAAGCGCTCGTTGAGGTTGACCGTTTCCAGCGATTCCTTGCCGCGCAGGATGGCCTCATCGAAGTGCTGGAGCAGCATGTCGTTGAGGCCGGCGAGCGCGGTCACGTGCCGGTAGTAGCGCTTCATGAACTGTTCGACGGCCAGGCGTTCGGGGGTGTCGCGAAAACCGAACATCTCGGCAATGGTGCGCTGGTGATCAAACAGCAGGCGATCTTCGGCGCGGTCGGTGAGCATGTGCAGGGCGTAGCGAACCTGCCATAAGAAGGCCTGCCCCTGGCTCAAGATGCGCAGCTCGGCATCGTTCATGAAGCCGTTGGCGACGATGTCGGCGTACTGTTCGGTACCGAAGTGGCGCTTGGCAACCCAGCCGATCATCTGGATATCGCGCAGTCCGCCGGGGGAGCTCTTCAGGTTCGGTTCGAGGTGGTATTCGGAGTTGTTGTAGCGGTAGTGACGGGCTATCTGCTCCTGCCACTTGGCCTCGAAGAAGCGATCCGCCGGCCAGACATGGTCGGCATTGAGCCGCTCGCGCATGCGCTCCCGCAGCGCTTCCGGACCGGCGATCAGGCGTGACTCGAGCAGGTTGGTGATCACCGTGACATCGGCGGCCGCTTCGCGCTCGCAGTCATTGAGCGAGCGCACGCTGTGGCCGATTTCCAGGCCAATGTCCCATAGAAAGGTGATAAAGGCGGTCAGCGGTTCGCGATAGGGAGTGTCGTCATCTTGCTCGAGCAGCAACAGCAGGTCGATGTCCGAATGCGGGTGCAGTTCGCCACGGCCGTAACCTCCCACGGCCACAAGGGCGACGCCGTCGTCGGGCCAGTCGTGCTGTTCCCAGGCGATGGCCAGCAGCTGATCCAGGTACCATGCCCGACCGCGCACCAGGTCGCGAATATCGGCGCCGGCGCGAAAGCGTTCGTCCAGGCGGGTCTGGATGTCGCCAAGCGCCGCCTTGAACGGCGCGATGGGCGAGCGTGAGCCGGCGAGCTCGGTGCGAAACAGCTCGAGGTCGAACAGCGTGGTGTCCGGTTCAAACCGGTAATGGTGAAGTAGCATCAGTGCGTCAGAAAACTGAAGTCTTCGTCGCCGCGTGCGGTCAGCACCTCAACGCCGCTATCGGTGACCAGTAGCGTGTGCTCCCATTGGGCTGACAGGCTGCGGTCCTTGGTGATCGCCGTCCAGCCATCGCGCAGCACCTTGGTCTTGTAGCCGCCAACGTTGATCATGGGCTCGATGGTGAAGCACATGCCAGCTTCAAGGCGGATGTCCGCTCCCGGGGCGTAGCCGTCGTAGTGCAGGAACTGGGGGTCTTCGTGGAATTCGGCGCCGATGCCATGACCGCAGAAGTCGCGAACCACGGAGTAGCCGTTGCTTTCGGCGTACTTTTGAATCACGCGGGCAAGCTCCGAGAGGTGCACGCCGGGTTTGACCAGCTCGATGCTTTTATACAGGCATTCCTGGGTAATGCGGCACAGGCGTTCGCCCTGGATGGTCTCGCCGACCACGAACATCACGCTGGAATCGCCGTGGTAGCCCTCGGCGGTGCGCACGGTGATGTCCAGGTTCATGATGTCGCCGTTCTTGAGCTTCTTGGCGTCGTCGGGAATCCCGTGGCACACCACGTGGTTGATCGACGTGCAGGTGGCCTTGGGGAAACCGTGGTAGTTGAGCGGGGCCGGCGTGGAGCCCAGCTCGTCGACGATATATGCGTGGCACAGGCGGTCGATTTCGCCGGTGCTGATGCCCGCCTGGACGTGGGGCGTGATCATCTCGATGACGCTGGCGGCCTGGCGGCCCGCGTCGCGCATCTTGTCGATTTCAGAAGGCGTTTTAATGGGAACGTTCATGAATTCTCGATAGTGACTCAGAATGGCAAGTTGAGCGGCAATAAAAGGCCCGCTGAACGGATGACAGCTTCATCTTGACGAGGATCTATGGTATAAAGCTGCGCGCTTTCCTGCAATCGTCATCCAAGACAATTGCCAGGTTGATGCAGCAGCAGAGCGTAATCACGGCATCGCCGGTATCTGCCAGTGGGGCGGATCACCGTTGCGATATTGAACAGCAAGCCTTGAAAACACACATGCACCGGCACATGGTCCCGGGTGCCGCCGGCAACGTCTGACGATGCCAACGGTCGGATCCATGGGGTGCGTGGAGGCCTAACCCGAGTTTCAGGAGTTTTACCATGTCTCACGTCAATATGCGTGACCTGCTCAAAGCAGGCGCTCACTTCGGTCACCAGACCAAGTACTGGAATCCGAAGATGGGTAAGTTCATCTTCGGCGCGCGCAACAAGATTCACATCATCAACCTCGAACACACCCTGCCGGCGCTGAACGAAGCGATCGACGTGGTCGAGAAGATGGCGGCATCCAACAACAAGATCATGTTTGTTGGCACCAAGCGCAGCGCCAGCAAGATCATCAAGGAAGAAGCCAACCGCGTTGGTCAGCCGTTCGTCAACCATCGCTGGTTGGGCGGCATGCTGACAAACTTCAAGACCATTCGCGTATCCATCAAGCGTCTGCGCGAAATTGAAGCGATGCATGAAGACGGCACCTTCGAGAAGCTGACCAAGAAAGAAGTGCTGATGGCCACCCGCGAGCAGGACAAGCTTGAGCGCTCCGTAGGTGGTATCAAGAACATGGGCGGCCTTCCGGACGCGCTGTTCGTGATCGACGTTGACCACGAGCGCATCGCGATCAACGAAGCCAACAAGCTGGGCATTCCTGTTATCGGCGTGGTGGATACCAACTCCAACCCCGACGGCGTGGACTACGTAATTCCGGGCAACGATGACTCCATCCGCGCTATCCAGATTTACGTAAAAGCGATTGCCGATGCCTGTGCACGCTCCAAGGAAGGTCGCCCCGACGAGTTCGTCGAAGTGACTGACGCCGAAGAAGCCGCTGACGTCGACAGCAGCGCCGCCGCCGAGTAAATCGGTGGCCGATGCGGTGTCGTCACGGGTGCCGCATCATTCAAGAGGGGGCCTGGGCCCCCTTTTTCCCGCTTTGGGTTAAGGCTTGGAGTGGGCAGTCTTGGGCCGGCATCAATGCCGGCGGCGTCGTGCAGAGTGAGATCATTCGGTCATGAACCGTTGCGACACTCGGCAAGGCGTATAACTAACTCTCAGCTAGAACCATTTCAGAGGTGAAATCTCATGGCCGCTATCAGCGCCTCTCAGGTTAAAGATCTTCGCGAACGCACCGGCTTGGGCATGATGGAGTGTAAAAAGGCACTCACCGAAGCGGGTGGCGACATCGACGTTGCCATCGAGAACCTGCGTAAAAGCTCCGGCTTGAAAGCCGCGAAGAAGGCCGGCCGCACCGCCGCGGAAGGCGCCGTCGTGACCCGCGTTGCCGATGACGGCAGCTACGGTGTCATGGTGGAAATCAACTCCGAGACCGACTTCGTTGCCCGCGATGATAATTTCATCGCCTTTGCCGACAAGATTGCCGATGCATTCTTCGCCGCCAAGAGCGACGACGTGGCGGCGGTAATGGACGGCGAGCTGGAATCCGCCCGTGAGCAGCTGGTTCAGAAAATCGGCGAAAACATCGGCGTACGCCGTGCCGTGGTCGTTGAAGCGGCCGGCGGTGGTGTGGTTGGTGAGTACGTCCACGGCGGCCGTATCGGCGTGCTGACCGTGCTGACCGGTAGCGATGCCCAAGTGGCGAAAGACGTTGCCATGCACGTGGCGGCGATCAACCCGTCCGTTGCCCATCCGGAAAACATGCCGCAGGAAGAGCTGGACGCTGAAAAGGCGATCATCCTGGCGCAGCCCGACATGGCCGGCAAGCCGGAACAGATCGCTGAAAAAATGGTGCAGGGTCGTCTCAAGAAGTACCTGGCCGAGAACAGCCTGACCGAGCAAGCGTTCGTCAAGGATCCCAACCAGACCGTTGCCGAATACGTCAAGGCGGCTGGTGGCGAAGTGGTTGGCTTTACCCGCTTTGGGGTGGGCGAAGGTATCGAGAAAGAAGAAGTCGATTTCGCCAAGGAAGTCATGGAACAGGCTGGCCGTCGCTAAGGTCAGAGTGTCCAGTTGTAGGTTGGCGTGCGCGCGAGCGCACGCCTTCGCGTATCCAGCCCCTGCATAATGGGAGGGGTGATGCCGCTTGTCGGTGCCCAGGTCTGCCCCCAGGAGAATTGCCATGTCGCGCGATATTCAAGAACCGCTAACTTCCGTGTCCAGCAAGTCAAAAGCCGATGGCTCGAAGTCAAAATACAAACGTATCTTGCTCAAGCTGTCCGGCGAAGCGCTCATGGGAGAGCATGATTTTGGCATTGATCCGAAGGTGCTGGATCGGATGGCGCTGGAAATTGGCCAGCTAGTGGGTATTGGCGTTCAAGTGGGCATTGTCATCGGTGGCGGCAACCTCTTCCGTGGGGCGGCGCTGAATGAAGCCGGCATGGATCGCGTTACCGGTGATCACATGGGCATGTTGGCCACCGTCATGAATGCCCTGGCGATGCGCGACGCGCTGGAACGCTCCAATATCCGTTCGCGGGTGATGTCGGCGATTCCCATGAGCGGGGTCGTCGAGCACTATGACCGGCGTACGGCCATCCGCTATTTGACGTCCGGCGACGTGGTGCTGTTTTCCGCCGGAACCGGCAACCCGTTCTTTACCACCGACTCGGCCGCCTGCTTGCGGGGCATCGAGGTCGATGTCGACGTGGTGATCAAGGCAACCAAGGTTGACGGTGTCTACGATAAAGACCCGGTGAAGCATCCCGACGCCGTCAAGTATGAGCAGCTCAGCTATGATGATGCGCTCGATCAAAAGCTTGGCGTCATGGATTTGACCGCTATCTGCCTGGTACGTGACCATGACATGCCGGTGCGGGTGTTTGACATGAACAAGCCTGGTGCCCTGCTGAATTTAGTAGTCGGGGGCAGGGAAGGTACGCTGATAGACAGAGGGTAACGACGTGATTAACGATATCAAGAAAGACGCCGAGTCGCGCATGAAGAAAAGCGTGGAGGCGCTGCACAGCAACTTCAACAAGATCCGCACCGGGCGCGCCCATCCAAGCATCCTGGATGCGGTTACCGTGGAATATTACGGTGGGCAGGTGCCGCTCAATCAAGTGGCCTCGGTGAACGTCGAGGACGCGCGTACGCTGTCGATCTCCCCCTGGGAGCAGAGCATGGTGCAGAAGATCGAGAAGGCCATCATGACCGCTGATCTGGGCCTCAACCCGGCCAGTGCGGGCAACGTGATTCGCGTGCCGATGCCGATGCTCACCGAAGAGACGCGCAAGGGCTATATCAAGCAGGCGCGCAGCGAAGCCGAGCATGCCCGAGTGGCGGTACGTAACGTTCGCCGCGATGCCAACGGTGACTTCAAGACGTTGTTGAAAGACAAGGACATTACCGAAGACGATCAGCGTGAAGGTGAAGACGCCATTCAGAAGCTGACCGATAAGTATATCGCCGAGATCGATAAGGCCCTTGCCGCGAAAGAGCACGACCTGATGCAGGTGTAATAAGCGGATGTTCACGCCGCGGGCAGCAGCGCTGCCCGCTCTGCCATCCATGATTGGCTTTTTCTATAACTGATCCTTGGTGCAAGCATTCATGACGTCACCGCAGCTTCCCGGACAACGACCGGACGATGCCCAGGCGCGCGAGTCCGCGCAGGAAACGGTGCCGTCCCACGTAGCGATTATTATGGACGGTAACAATCGCTGGGCGCGTGCCCGCGGCCTGTCAGGGGTGCGCGGGCACCGAGCGGGCGTGGAAGCCGTCAGAGCCGTCATTCAGCGCGCCGCCGAGCGCGGGGTTGACACGCTCAGCCTGTTCGCCTTTTCCAGCGAGAACTGGAAACGCCCGGCGGCAGAGGTCAATGCGCTGATGGAGCTATTCCTGATGGCCCTCAAGCGCGAGGTCAAAAAGCTCCATGAGCGCAATATCCGGCTGTCGATCATCGGCGAGCAGCGTGGCTTTTCCCATGCGATCCAGAAGCATATTCAGCGCGCCGAGACGCTGACCGCCAGCAACACCGGCATGCATCTGGTGATCGCAGCCAATTACGGCGGCCAGTGGGATCTTGCCCAGGCCGCCCGTCGGCTGGCGGAACAGGCGGTGGCCGGCGACATTTCGCCGGCGGCGATCGACGAGCAGACAATGGATCAGGCCATGGCCAGTAACACCTGCGTACCGCCCATCGACCTGTGCATTCGCACCAGCGGTGAACAGCGGCTGTCCAATTTCATGCTCTGGCAGCTAGCCTATGCGGAGCTGCATTTTTCACCGTTACTCTGGCCCGATTTTCAGGCGGACGCCTTCGACGAGGCGCTGGCGGATTTCTGCCGGCGTCAGCGGCGATTTGGCATGACCGACGAACAGTTAGAGGCCCAAGGTGCTTAAACAGCGAGTGATGACAGCTGCCTGGCTGGCGCCGCTGGTGCTGGCCGGCTTGTTTGGTTTGCAGGGTGGCGGCTATGCGCTCTTCACGGCCTGTATCGTGCTGCTGGGCGCGTGGGAGTGGACGAATCTGGCGGGGGTGGAACAGCCGCTCAAGCGAACGCTGCTGGTCGCGGGGTGTGCCGTCCTGATGCTGCTCATGTGGCTGACCGGCTCGGCGCATGCCGAGTGGCCGCTGTGGCTGGCTGCCGCCGGCTGGCTGGCCAATCTTGTGTGGGTCGCACGCTACCCCCGTCTCGCCATACAGTGGCACTCAACTCCGGGCCGTCTGTTGATGGGGCTGTGGGTGCTGCTGCCCTGCTGGGTGGGCTTTAATATCCTGCGCGAGAGCGGCGCGATCTGGCTGCTTTTTGTGCTGTTGCTCGTCTGGTCGGCGGATATCGGCGCATACTTTGCGGGCCGTCGCTGGGGGAAGCGCAAGCTGGCGCCCAGCGTCAGCCCCGGCAAGTCGTGGGAAGGCGTGTTTGGTGGCATGGCGGCCACCACCCTGCTGGCGATCGGTTTTGCTATCGGCCTGTCGCTTGGGCTTGGTGAAAGCGTCGCACTGGTCGTGATTACCCTGCTGGTCACGTTGATCTCGGTGCTGGGTGATCTATTGGAGAGCATGCTCAAGCGTTACCGGGACGTGAAAGATTCGAGCCAGCTGCTGCCTGGCCATGGTGGTGTGCTGGATCGTATCGACAGCTTGACCGCGGCGATTCCGCTGTTCGCACTGCTTTACCTACAGGTGCTGAGTCTATGACCTCGACTGCCAGGCAACGCGTCACGGTGTTGGGCTCTACCGGTTCCATCGGCACCAGTACGCTTGACGTCATCGCCCGCCATCCCGAGCGCTATCAAGTGCATGCGCTGACCGCCCATACGTCCAAGGAAACACTGCTTGCTCAATGCCTGGCCTTTCGTCCGGCCGTTGCGGTGCTCGCCAGCGAGCGGGACGCCGAGTGGCTGCGCGCCGAGCTGGGGCAGCGGCAGCAGGTCACCGAGGTCGTGGCAGGCCCCGAAGCGCTATGCGATGTGGCCCGCGATTCAAGCGTCGATGTGGTCATGGCAGCGATTGTCGGGGCGGCTGGGCTATTGCCCTCGTTGGCGGCGGCAGAGGCGGGCAAGCGCGTGCTGCTGGCGAACAAGGAAGCTTTGGTGATGAGCGGGGCACTGTTCATGCAGGCCGTGGCGCGCTCCGGGGCGACGCTTTTACCGATCGATTCCGAACATAACGCCATCTATCAGTGTCTACCCTCCGAGCATCGTGGCGGGCTTGCGCGTCATGGTGTCTCGCAGCTACTGCTGACGGCCTCTGGCGGCCCCTTTCGCACCTGGAGTGACGCGGCGATTGCACAGGTCACGCCCGAACAGGCGTGCGCGCATCCCAACTGGTCGATGGGCCGCAAGATATCCGTGGATAGTGCCACCTTGATGAATAAAGGGCTTGAGCTGATAGAAGCATGCTGGCTGTTTGACGCTACGCCCGACCAGATCCAGGTCGTGGTGCATCCCCAGAGTGTCATTCACTCGATGGCGGCCTATCACGACGGTTCGGTGCTTGCCCAGCTAGGCAACCCCGATATGCGCACGCCTATCGCGTATGGCCTGGCCTGGCCAGAGCGCATTGATGCGGGCGTCGAGGCGCTGGATCTTTTCCAGGTGGCGCGTCTTGATTTCGAGACGGCCGACGAAGCGCGCTTTCCCTGTCTGCCGCTGGCCCGTGAAGCCATGCGTCTCGGCGGCGTGGCGCCAGTAGTGCTCAACGCGGCCAATGAAGTGGCGGTCGAGGCGTTTCTTGACCACCGGCTGAGGTTTCTCGAGATTGGCAACCTGGTTGAAGAAGCCCTGTCGGCGCCCATCGGCGGTCACGCCGACTGCCTGGAAAGTGTCCTGTCGGCCGATCAGCGCGCCCGCGAACATGCCGCTGGCTGGTTGAAACGTTGGTCCGCTTAATCATCTCAGCGCGGCTGAGTCGTACACCAAGGAGTATCCTGTGGGCCTGATACAAAACATTTTGGCGGTGATCGTGGTGTTGGGCCTGCTGGTCACCTTCCACGAGTTCGGGCACTTCTGGGTGGCACGCCGCTGTGGGGTCAAGGTGCTGCGCTTTTCGGTGGGCTTTGGCAAGCCGCTGTGGTCGCGAGTGGATCGTCACGGCACCGAGTTTGCCATCGCCGCCATCCCCCTTGGCGGCTACGTAAAGATGCTCGACGAGCGCGAAGCGCCTGTGCCCGATGATCAGCTCGACCAGGCCTTCAACCGCAAGACGGTCTGGCAACGTATTGCGGTCGTGGCCGCCGGCCCCATTGCCAATTTCCTGCTGGCCATTGTGGCGTATTGGGCGCTGTTTGTGGTTGGCACCACGGCGGTGGCGCCGATGGTCGGCGACACCACGCCGAACTCGCCGGCGGCGGAAGCCGGCCTTGCCCAGGGCGATGAAATTACCGCGATTCAGGGAGAGGCGGTCAGTAACTGGGAAGCGATCAATTTCAAGCTGGTCTCGATGATCGGCTTCAGCGGCGACCTGGCCATCGAGGCGCGCCCTGAAGGTGAGAACGACGTGGTGGTTTATCAGCTGCCGCTGCGCGACTACCTGACCCGGCAGGATCCGCCCCAGCCGCTGGAAACGCTTGGCCTCACCCCCTGGCAACCTGAGGTGCCGGCCACGCTTGGCCAGGTGATCGACGGCGAAGCGGCCGCCGCAGCGGGGCTTGAGGTCGGCGATCGCATGGTCGCGGTGGACGGCTCGCCCATCGCGGACTGGATGGCGTTCGTCAACGTGATTCGCGGCAGCCCCGGTGAGTCCCTGGAAATCGAATTCGAACGCGATGGCGAACGCCGGACCACCACCTTGACCCCAGGGCGCAACCGCCTGGAGACCGGCGTCGAGATTGGCTACATTGGCGCCGGGGCCGAGCCGGTGGCCTGGCCTGAAGAGTACCAGCGCGAGATTCGCTACGGTCCCATCGAGGCCGTCGGCCAGTCACTCGAGCGCACGGCGGACATGACCCTGTTGACCGTGGATGCCATTCGCAAGATGCTGATAGGGTTGATATCACCGTCCAATCTGTCGGGCCCGATCACCATCGCGCAGATTTCGGGAGATTCCGCCCGGGCAGGCCTGGAAGCATTTGTTAGCTTTCTAGCGTATCTTTCTATCAGCCTTGGGGTGCTGAACCTGCTGCCCATTCCCGTGCTGGATGGGGGGCATCTGCTTTATTATTTTCTGGAGGTCGTGCGCGGTCGACCGGTCTCCGAGCAAACCCAGGCCATCGGCTTGCGTATCGGGCTGGCCATGGTTGGCACCCTGATGCTGATGGCCCTGTATTTTGATCTGATGCGCCTCTGGTAACGACGCGTGTAGTGCCAAGGATGCCTTGTCATCTGCCTGCACAAATGTATATGGTGCCTGTTTGAATCCATGGGCAGACCAACGCGAGCGAAATGACTGCATGAAAATCAAGACCTTTGGAATGGCGGTACTCCTGCTGGCGGGTGCCAGCGGTGCCCAGGCACAATCCTTTGATGTTTCGGACATTCGTGTGGAAGGACTGCAGCGGGTATCCGCCGCCTCGGTCTTTAATGCGTTTCCTGTCAGTGCCGATGACCGGGTGAGCGAAAGCGAGCTGGCGGCAGCGGCACGGGAACTCTTCGAAACCGGATTGTTTGAAGATGTATCGCTGGCCCGGGAAGGCGATGTGCTGATCGTTCAGGTCGTCGAGCGTCCGACTATCGCCCAGTTGAATATCAGCGGCAATGATCAGATCTCGGAAGACGATCTGCGCCAGGGCCTGCGTGATGCCGGTATAGCCGAGGGCCAGGTGCTGCAGCTCTCCACGCTCGAAGAGATGGAGCGTGAGCTGGAAGGCGTGTATCAGTCCCAGGGCCGTTACAGCGCCGGAATCGAAACCAGCGTCGAGGAAGTCGACGAGGGGCGGGTCAGCGTTGATATCGATATCAACGAAGGCGACGTGGCCAAGATCCGCCAGATCAATATTGTCGGCAATGACGCCTTTGACGATGAAACGCTGCTGGATATCTTCGAGCTGGAAGACCGTCCGGGCTTCCTGTTTGGCTGGTTCTCCAGTGACGAATATTCCCGCGAGGCATTGGCCGGTGACATCGAACGTTTGCGCTCTTACTACCTGGATCGCGGCTACGTCAATTTTGAAGTGACCTCGACCCAAGTATCCATTGGCGCCGACAAGTCGGAAATCTTCATTACCCTTAATGTCAATGAAGGCAGCCAGTACCGCGTTGGCGACGTGCGTTTCACCGGTGACCTGGAAATCGGCGAGCAGGAGGCCCGGGATCTGTTGACCGTCGAGCGCGGCGAAATCTTCTCGCGTCAGGCGCTCAATGCCTCCACGGAAGCGCTGCGCCAGCGGTTGGGTGCCGAAGGCTTTGCCTTTGCTGATGTCCAGGGCTCGCCCGACGTCGCGGACGACGGCGAAACCGTGGATCTGGTGATTGCCGTGGATCCTGGCCGGCGCGCCTATGTGCGACGCATCGAGTTCGTCGGCAACACGACCACTGACGATGAAGTCCTGCGTCGGGAAATGACCCAGATGGAGGGCGCACCCGCCTCGACGGATTCGATTACCCAGTCGCGCCAGCGTCTCGAGCGACTAGGCTTTTTCAGTCAGGTGGAAGTCGATACCGAGCAGGTGCCCGGCGAGCCCGACAAGCTAGACGTTACCTATAACGTCGAGGAGCAACCGTCGGGTTCCATTTCAGCGAGCATCGGCTTCTCGCAGAGTGCCGGGGTGATCTACGGCGCGTCGCTTTCCCAGAACAACTTCCTCGGCACCGGCAATCGCGTCAATATCGGTGCCCAGCGAAGCGATACCTTTACCAGCATCAACTTCGGCTTCACGGATCCCTACTGGACGCTGGACGGCATTTCGCGGGGCTACAATGTTTTCTACCGCGAAACGGACTATGAAGATTCCGATATCTCCAGCTACTCCACGGATGCGTTTGGTGCCGGGATCAACTTCGGCTATCCAATCAGCGAGCTATCAAGGCTGAATTTTGGCGCCAGCGCCGAAGATATTACCGTCAAGACTTACCGTGATACCGCCTCCGAGATTCGCCGTTACGTTCAGGACGAAGGGGAAGATGCACAGGCGCTGAAACTCAATGCCAACTGGACGCGCAACAATCTCAATCGCGGTATCATGCCGACCGCGGGTAATTACCAGCGCCTCTCCTTGGAAACCAGTACGCCGGGCAGCGATGCGGAATACTATAAACTCAGTGCTCGTGCGCAACAGCTGTTTGCCCTCAACGATGCGTGGTCATTGAAGTTTACGGGCGACATCGGCTATGCCGACACACTGGGGGGCGACGACCCCTATCCGTTCTATGAGAACTTCTATGCCGGTGGTTTGGGGTCGGTGCGCGGCTTTACCTCCAATACCCTGGGTCAGCGTACGACGCCGGCAACGGAAGGTGGGCGTGATCGTACCCTGGGTGGCAACGTGCTCGTTGAAGGTAGTGCCGAAGTAATATTCCCGGTGCCCTTTGTCGAAAATCAGAACTCTTTGCAGGCTTCTCTGTTCTTAGATGCGGGTAATACGTTCCTGTCGTCCTGTTACGACGTCCTCGACGAAGACGCTGGCCGCCAGCAGTGCAATTCCGGCGTTGATCTTGGCGATCTACGCTACAGCGCCGGATTGGGGTTATCCTGGCTGACGCCGGTGGGGCCGCTGACCTTTGCGGTGGCCGAGCCGCTGAACGAGGAAAGTGGTGATGATACTCAGTTCTTCCAGTTCTCGTTAGGCCAGTCATTCTGACGTCTTGACGCGCGTCGCAAGGCGCGCCCGCTTTACAAAAAAGGAGTTGTTACCATGCGTAAGCTCACTGGGGTCGTGTGTCTACTGGGTGCCATGGTGTTGTCGGCACAGGCGCAGGCGGAAGAAGTTGCCGTCCTCGACTGGCGTGCGGCGTTGATGAACAGCGAATCTGCGCAATCCTCCATCAGTCGCCTGGAAGGTGAAATTGGCGATCAGCAACGCGAGGCGGAAAGCCTCGGTAACGAGCTGCAGGGACTGCAAGAACGCCTGCAGAATGAAGGTGAAATGATGCCTGAAGCCGAGCGCGAGTCGTTGATTGCCGAACTGCAGCAGAAGGGGCGCCGTTTTGAGCAGTTACGCCAGCAAATCGGCCAGGCCCAGCAGCGCTCCGAGCAGCAGTTTCTAGAAGGCGCTGAGTCCAAGTTGGAGCAAGCCGTCGAACAGGTCATCGACCGCCACGGCATCGAAGTGCTGGTGGATCCACAGGGTGTCCTGCATTCCTCCAGGGATTTGCCCAACGTGACCGATGAAGTGACGCAGATTTTTAATTCGCTCAACTAACTACCCATAATGATCGGTGCGGCCCCGCCGCACCAAAGGTGCCTTGGCCGCCCATGACCCACACTTCTCACGACCTAACGCTTGCGGATATTGCCCGCCATTTGAACGTCGCCCTCGAGGGTGACGGAGATCGCCCCATCAGAGGACTGGCGACGCTCAAGGAGGCCCAGAACGACCAGGTGGCGTTTCTGGCCAACCGGGCCTACCTGAAAGATTTGGCCGAGACTCAGGCGGCAGCAGTGTTGCTGCATCCCGAGCACGCCAAGAACTGCCCGGTTCCCCGCCTCGAGATCAACAATCCCTATTTGGGTTACGCCCAGCTGTCCCAGCTTTTCGATCCGCTACCTATGCGTGATGTGCCCGGGATCCATCCCGGCGCCGTGGTGGCCGAAAGCGCCACGCTGGGCGTTGGCGTCAGCGTTCACGCCAACGCGGTGATTGAAGACGGCGTGGTGCTCGGTGACGGCGTGGTCATCGGCGCCGGGAGCGTGGTAGGTGCCGATAGCGTGCTGGGCGATGATACCCGCCTGCATGCCAACGTGACCGTCTGTCATGGTGTGGTGATGGGCCAGCGTGTGATTCTGCAAAGTGGCTGCGTGATTGGCGGCGATGGCTTCGGCTTTGCCCATGACGGCGGGCAGTGGCACAAGATCGCCCAACTGGGCGGCGTTGTGCTGGGTGACGACGTGGAAGTCGGCAGCTGTTCGAGTATCGACCGGGGAGCGTTGGGCGATACCGTGATCGGCAACGACGTGAAGATCGACAGCCAGGTGCAGATCGCCCACAACGTGACGGTGGGGGATCACAGCGCCCTGGCCGGCTGCGTGGGTATCGCCGGCTCCACCCATGTGGGACGACACTGTATGCTCGGCGGCGGGGTGGGGCTTTCCGGCCACCTGACGATCTGCGACGGGGTTCAGGTGACCGGCATGAGCCTGGTGACCAACTCTATCCACGAGCCCGGCGTCTACTCTTCCGGCACCGGTGCCATGAGCAATGCCCAGTGGCGAAAGAACGCCGTGCGTTTCAAACAGCTTGATGACATTGCCAAGCGCTTGTCACGCCTGGAAAAACATCAACGCGGCCAGCCGTAACGGTGTAAATATGGCAGTGGGTCGGTTGAGGCTCACCCGCAGCGCGTTATAATCCACTGCCTTTTGATCGGCCCGTGCGCCGATATTTGCCTGCAATGACAGGTGTTTTGTCTTTTTAGAGGTCGCTACGATGGTTATGGATATTAACGAAATTCGCGAGTACTTGCCGCATCGCTACCCGTTTTTGCTGATTGATCGGGTAACGCAGCTAACCAAGGGCGAATCCATCGTTGCGTATAAAAACGTTAGCATCAACGAGCCGTTTTTCAACGGCCACTTTCCCCATCATCCGATCATGCCGGGCGTGCTGGTGATCGAAGCGCTGGCACAGGCCTGCGGTATCCTGGGGTTCAAGACGGTCAACAAGCTTCCCGCCGACGGTTACGTGTATTATCTGGTGGGGAGTGATAACGTGCGCTTCAAGCGCCCGGTCATGCCCGGCGACCAGTTGATGCTCGAGGCCGATGTCATCCGTGGCAAGCGCGGCATCTGGAAATTTGCCTGCCGGGCCACGGTGGACGGTGAACTCGCCTGCGAAGCAGAGATTATTTGTGCTGAGAGGAAAGTGGCTTGATACATCCTACTGCCCTTGTTGACCCCGCCGCGCGGCTTGCCGACGACGTCGAGGTCGGCCCGTTTAGCGTGATCGGCCCGGATGTCACCATCGGAGCCGGCTCGGTTATTGGCCCGCATGTGGTGGTCAAGGGCCCGACGACCCTGGGTGAGCGGACGCGTATTTTTCAGTTTGCCTCCGTGGGTGAGGATTGCCAGGACAAGAAGTACGCCGGTGAGCCGACGCGTCTGGTCATGGGCGATGACAACGTCATTCGCGAGGGCGCCACGATACATCGCGGTACCGTGCAGGATCGCGGGGAAACCACCATCGGTTCGCGCAATCTGCTGATGGCGTATGTGCACGTCGGTCACGACTGTGTGATCGGCGATGACTGTATCCTGGCCAATCAGGTGACCCTGGCCGGCCACGTGACGGTGGGTAATTTCGCGATTCTGGGTGGTTTGGCGGCCGTGCATCAGTTCTGCTACTTTGGCGACCATGCCATGGCGGGCGGTGGCTCGATCATTACCAAAGACACCCCTGCCTATGTCATGATCAACGGCAACCCCGCGGAAGCCCGCGGGCTCAATCTGGTGGGTCTTAAACGCCGCGGTTTCAGCCGTGAAGCGGTCAATGCGCTGAGTGCCTCTTACAAGCTGGTCTACCGTCAGGGCTTGACCGTCGAGCAGGCGCTCAGCGAAATGCGTCGCCAGTACCCATTGCCGGAAGTGTCTCACTTCGCTGATTCCATCGAGCGTTCCACCCGCGGCATTACCCGCTAGCCGGCATGGCATTGCAGCGCATCTACCTAGTGGCAGGCGAGCTCTCCGGGGATATTCTGGGGGCGGGCCTGATGCGCGAGCTGAACGCGCGCCACCCCGGGGTCGAGTTTCGCGGCATCGGGGGCCCGCGCATGGAAGCTCAGGGTCTCAGCAGTCGCTTTCCCCTCGAAACCCTCTCGGTGATGGGCCTTGTTGAAGTCATCAAGCATCTGCCGGCACTGATTCGCGTGCGCCGCACGCTCCGTGAAGAAGCCAAAGCCTGGCAGCCTGATATCATGATCGGCATCGATGCTCCCGACTTCAATATCGGCCTGGAGAAGCAGCTGCGCGAGGCGGGCATCAAGACCGCGCACTACGTCAGCCCGTCGGTTTGGGCCTGGCGGCAGGGGCGGGTGAAAAAAATCGCCAGGGCCGTCGACGGCATGCTGACGCTGCTGCCCTTTGAAGCGGCCTTTTATCGCCACCATCAGGTGCCGGTGGCCTTTGTCGGCCATCCGCTGGCCGATGAGCTGCCGCTTGACAATGACCGTCAACGTACCCGTCAGGGGCT
The DNA here is from genome assembly GCF_031451645.1 of Vreelandella gomseomensis. Taxonomy (NCBI): domain Bacteria; kingdom Pseudomonadati; phylum Pseudomonadota; class Gammaproteobacteria; order Oceanospirillales; family Halomonadaceae; genus Vreelandella; species Vreelandella gomseomensis. The sequence goes on from NZ_JARWAI010000007.1 coordinate 75,763, forward strand.
TGGCCTTGATCCGCAAGCGCCGGTATTGGCACTGCTGCCCGGCTCCCGGGGCAACGAGATCCGCTTTCTGGGCACCACGTTTTTACAGGCGGCGGAGCAGCTGTGCCAGCGGCATCCGTCGCTTCAGGTGGTCATTCCGGCCGCCAGCGCCCAGCGCCACGACGAAATCGATCAGCTACTGCAGGCGTATCCGGCACTGAGTGAGCGGGTGGTATTGCTCGACGGTCAGGCCCGCGAGGCAATGGTGGCCAGCGATGCCGTCCTGCTGGCCTCGGGTACGGCCGCTCTGGAGGCCATGCTGTGCCACCGCGCCATGGTGGTTGCCTATAAAATGGCGCCGATGACCCACTGGTTGGCCAAACGACTGGTCAAGACGTCCTGGGTGTCATTGCCTAACCTGATCGCGCAGCAGACGATGGTTCCCGAACTCATTCAGGACGCGGCGACCCCCGAGTCGATTGCCGACCAGCTGAGCACGCTGTTGACCGACAAGGCCGGTCGGGAGGCGTTGGAAACGCGCTTTGCCACGCTGCATGCTTCGCTCCAGCGCAACGCCAGCCGCCGTGCGGCGGATGCCATCGACGCCCTGGTGGCTGGGCAGCCGCTGGACGTACAGGACGACGCTATCGATGGGTATTAACGCCACTGACTATCCGCCGCTGGTCATTGATTACGCCGGGGTACGCCTCGCCGGGGTGGATGAAGTCGGCCGTGGGCCGCTGGTCGGCAGCGTGGTGGCCGCCGCTGTCATGCTGGATCCGGCCAAGCCCATTGACGGGCTGACCGATTCCAAGAAGCTGACCGCCCGGAAGCGCGAGATGCTGGATGCGCTGATCCGCGAGCGGGCGCTGGCGTTCAGCGTGGCCGAGGCCGGTGCTGCCGAAGTCGACCAGCTCAATATCTACCATGCCACGCATCTGGCCATGCGCCGCGCCATCGATGGCCTGGCGCCGGCAGCGGAATACCTGCTGGTGGATGGCAACCGGCTGCCCGGGCATGCGCTGCCCGGACAGGCGGTGGTCAAGGGCGACGCGCGCCATGCAGCGATTGCCGCCGCCTCGATTCTGGCCAAGGTCACCCGCGATGCGCAGATGGCCAGCCTGGATATGCGCTATCCTGAGTATGGTTTTGCGCGCCATAAGGGCTACCCGACCAAAGAGCACCTGGCCGCCCTGGCGGCTCACGGCCCCCTGGCCGAACACCGCCGAAGCTTTGCGCCGGTGCAGCGTCAGTTGGCGCTGCTGTAACGTATTTTTCTCCCCCTAGGTTGCCTAGCGTTTTGCTGAGAGTCCCATGACAGTTCCGTTCGTTCATCTACGTTTGCACAGTGAATACTCCCTGGTTGATGGCCTGGTAAAGCTCAAGTCACTGGTCAGTACCACCGCTGAGCGCGGGATGCCGGCGCTGGCGCTGACCGATGAAGCTAACCTCTTCGGGCTGGTGAAGTTCTACAAGGCCGCCCAGGGCGCGGGGCTGAAGCCGATTATCGGCAGCGATTTATGGTTGCATAACCCCCACGACGACGCGCATCCCTACCGCATCACGCTGCTGGCGATGAACGAAGAGGGTTATCGCAACCTCACCGAGCTGATTTCCAGAGGCTGGACCGACGGCCAGCGCCAGGGCCGGGCGATTCTCGACAAGCAGTGGGTTCTGGGGCAAAGCGCCGGTCTGATCGCGCTGTCGGGTGGACGCGACGGCGAGATAGGCCGCCACCTGCTCTCGGAGCACGAACGCGAAGCGAAGACACTGCTCGAGGAATGGCAGTGCGCCTTCCCGGATCGTTTCTATCTTGAGCTGATCCGTACCGGCCGCCCCCTCGAAGAAAGCTGCGTGCACCAAAGCGTCAAGCTGGCCATCGAGACAGGCACCCCGGTGGTGGCGACCAACGACGTGCGCTTCCTGGAGCGCGACGATTTCTGGGCGCACGAGACCCGGGTGGCGATCGGCGAAGGTAAGGCCCTCGACGATCCCCGCCGCGAGCGGCGCTACACCGAAGAGCAATACCTGAAAAGCCCCGAGGAGATGGCCGAGCTGTTTGCGGATATCCCCGAGGCGCTTGAAAACAGCGTGATGATCGCCGAGCGATGCAGCGTCGACGTGCGCCTGGGCGACATATTCCTGCCCGAGTTCGGCATCCCCGAGGGCATGACCCAGGATGAATTTTTCCGCAAGGTGTCCCACGACGGCCTGACGGATCGCCTTGATTTTCTCTTCCCCGCAGAGCGTTACCCCCGCGACGGGGAGGAGTACCAGGCGATCGACCAGCGCTACCGGGAGCGGCTCGATTTTGAGTTGAACATCATCATCCAGATGGGCTTTCCCGGCTACTTCCTGATCGTCATGGACTTTATCCAGTGGGCCAAGGACAACAACGTGCCGGTGGGCCCCGGGCGCGGCTCCGGTGCGGGGTCGCTGGTTGCCTACGCGCAGAAGATCACCGACCTGGATCCCATCGGCTACGACCTGCTCTTCGAGCGCTTCCTCAACCCCGAACGTGTCTCCATGCCCGACTTTGACGTCGACTTCTGCATGGAAAAGCGCGACCGCGTCATCGACTACGTCGCCGACCGCTATGGCCGCAACGCGGTATCGCAGATCGTCACGTTTGGCACCATGGCCGCCAAGGCCGTGGTACGTGATGTCGCCCGTGCCCAGGGCAAACCTTACTCGCTTGGCGACAAGCTCTCCAAGCTGATTCCCTTTGAAGTGGGCATGACGCTGGACAAGGCGATCGAGCAGGAAGCGGCGCTGAAAGAATTTATCGACAGCGACGAAGAGGCCGAAGAAATCTGGGAAATGGCCCTCAAGCTGGAGGGCACCACCCGCGGCACCGGCAAGCACGCCGGGGGCGTGGTGATCGCGCCCACCAAGCTCACCGATTTCTCGCCGCTGCTCTGCGACGAAGACGGCTCCGGCCTGATGGTGCAGTTCGATAAAAACGATATCGAAGAAGCGGGCCTGGTGAAGTTCGACTTTCTGGGGCTGCGCACGCTGACGATTATCGACTGGGCGCTGGAAATGGTCGACAAGGTCCGCGAGGCCAACAGTCAGGGCCCGCTCAATATCGACGCCATTCCGCTCGACGATGGCAAAACCTTCGAGATGCTCAAGCGCGCCGAGACCACCGCGGTCTTCCAGCTCGAATCCCGCGGCATGAAGGAGCTGATCAAGCGTCTGCTGCCCGACTCCCTCGACGACATGATCGCCCTGGTAGCGCTTTTCCGCCCTGGCCCGCTGCAGTCGGGCATGGTCGATGACTTCATCAACCGTAAGCACGGCCGCGCCGAAGTATCTTATCCACACCCGGATTACCAGCACGAGCTGTTGAAACCCGTGCTGGGCCCTACCTACGGCATCATCCTGTACCAGGAACAGGTCATGCAGATCGCCCAGGTGATGGCCGGCTACACGCTTGGCCAGGCCGACATGCTGCGCCGCGCCATGGGTAAGAAGAAGCCCGAGGAAATGGCCAAGCAGCGCGCCGGCTTCATGGAAGGCTGCGCGGCCAACGGCATCGACAAGGATCTGGCGGGCAATATCTTTGACCTGGTGGAAAAATTCGCCGGTTACGGTTTCAACAAGTCGCATTCGGCCGCCTACGCGCTGGTTTCCTACCAGACCGCCTGGCTCAAGGCGCACTATCCAGGGCCGTTCATGGCCGCCGTCATGTCCACCGAAATGGATAACCTGGATAAAGTCGTGCCGCTGATTGAGGAGTGTCGCCATCTCAAATTGACGGTGACGCCGCCAGACGTCAACGTGGGCGGCTACAAGTTCACCGTGGATACCGAAGGCCGCGTCGTGTACGGGCTCGGCGCGATCCGCGGCGTGGGGGAAGGCCCGATTGGCGCCATCGTCGAGGCTCGTCAAGCGGGCGGCGACTTTAGCGACCTTTTCGATTTCTGCAAGCGTCTCGATCCCAAGCGCATGAACAAGCGTACGCTGGAAGCGCTGATCCGCTCCGGTGCGCTGGACAACCTGGGGCCGAACCGCGCCGTGCTGGCCGCGGCCATGGAAGACGCGCTAAAGGCCGCCGCGCAGAATCACGCCAATCAGAACCTGGGAATGCTGGACATGTTCGGCGAAGCATTCACCGCCGATGAGGCGGCAGTGGATGTTTACGCGGAATACCGTCACGTGCGTGAGTGGACCGACCGTGAGCGGCTATCCGGCGAAAAGGATACCCTGGGGCTGTATCTGACCGGCCATCCCATCGACGAGTACGAACGCGAGCTGAAACGCTTTGTCTCCACCCGCATCAGCGACTTGAAAGCGTCGCGTGATCCGCAGCGGGTGGCCGGACTGGTGATCGCCATGCGCACCATGAAGTCAAAGCGCGGCGACACCATGGCGTTCATTACCCTGGATGACCGTACCGGACGGATCGAGGCGTCGCTGTTCGGCGAACTCTTCGAGCAACTGCGCGGCCAGATCGCCGCCGACGAGGTGGTGATTGTCGAAGGCGAAGTTTCCAACGATGACTTTTCCGGCGGGCTCAAGCTGCGCGGCAAGGACGTCACCCCCATGGTCGCGGCGCGCACGCGCTTCGGTCAGGCGGTGGAGCTGGCACTGGATGCCAAGCAGCTCAATGGCCGACTGGTGGATAGCCTGCGCGCAAGCCTTGCGCCCTTCCGCGACGAGGCCGGGCTGCCGGTACGCCTGCAGTATCGCCATCCCGAAGCGGTCGGTTGGCTGGAGCTTGCCGACGAGTGGAAGGTGTCGCCCAGCGACGATTTGCTGCTCACCCTGCGCGATGTCCAGGGGCAGGTAGGTGTCCAGCTACGCTACAAGTAAGGCACCTCCCGGCGCTAGCTTGCGTGGCAGGGCCAGGGTGCGATAATGGCGCGATACATGCGCGTTTCGACAGGGCTTATTTTTAACAGGCAGAGCCGATGAATCCCAACTATCTCGATTTTGAACAGCCGATTGCCGAGCTTCAGGCAAAAATTGAGGAGCTGCGTCTGGTCAGCTCCGATAGCCAGGTCAATCTTTCCGACGAAATCGCCCGGCTGGAAGAAAAAAGCCGCAAGCTGACGGAATCGATCTTCAAGGATCTGACGCCTTGGCAGGTGTCCCAGCTGTCGCGACACCCGCAGCGTCCCTATACGCTGGACTATCTGGAGCACATGTTCAGCGATTTTGACGAGCTGCACGGCGATCGCAATTTCGGTGACGATGCCGCCCTGGTAGGCGGCGTTGCGCGTCTGGATGACCAGCCGGTCATGGTGATTGGCCACCAGAAGGGTCGCGACGTGAAGGAAAAGGTGCGGCGCAATTTTGGCATGCCGCGTCCCGAAGGCTACCGCAAGGCCTGCCGGCTGATGGAAATGGCCGAGCGTTTCAAGATGCCGGTGCTGACCTTCATCGACACGCCGGGCGCCTACCCGGGTATCGACGCCGAAGAGCGCGGTCAGTCCGAGGCGATTGCCTATAACCTGGCGGTCATGTCGCGCCTCAAGACCCCGATCATCTCCACGGTGGTGGGCGAGGGCGGCTCCGGCGGCGCGCTGGCCATCGGCGTCTGCGATGAGCTGCAGATGCTGCAGTATTCGACCTATTCGGTGATCTCGCCGGAAGGCTGCGCGTCGATTCTGTGGAAGAGCGCCGACAAGGCCTCCGAAGCCGCCCAGGCGATGGGTATTACCGCCGAGCGCTTGAAAGAGCTGGGCTTTGTCGACTCGCTGATCAAGGAACCGCTGGGCGGCGCCCACCGCCATCCGGTGACCACTGCCGAGCGCGTCAAGGAGGCCATGGTGGCCAGTATCGATCGCCTGCAGGGGATGGACACCGACGCGCTTCTGGCACGCCGCTACGACCGCCTGATGAGCTATGGCGCCCCAGCCGCCTGAACCGCTGATTGACCTGCTTGACGACGCCCTGGTGGAAACCCCATCGGGGCGCGCCATTTGGGTGGCCCTATCCGGCGGCCTCGACTCGTCGCTGCTTGTGACACTGGCCGCTGCAGTCTGCCGGCGGCACCAGCGACCGCTCAGGGCGCTTCACGTCAACCATGCCCTGCAGCCAGCCGCCGAGGCGTTCGAGGCCCACTGCGAGACCCTGTGTGCGGCGCTGGATGTGCCGCTCACGGTGGCCCAGGTGTCGGTCAAACGTCACGGGGAAGGGCTCGAAGGCGCCGCCCGCCGGGCCCGCCTTGATGCCTTTCGGCGCCATGTGCCGCCCGGCGATACGCTGTGGCTGGCGCAGCATCAGAATGATCAGGCCGAAACGCTGCTGCTGGCGGCGCTGCGCGGCAGCGGTATTCGCGGGCTGGCGGCGATGCCCTATCGGCGCGATTGGCAGGGCATGACCCTGCTGCGTCCCTGGCTGTACGTCAGTCGCCAACAGCTGGCCGAGGTCGCCAATACGTTGACTCTCGACTGGTGCGACGACCCGACCAATCAGGACGTTGGCCTGGACCGCAACCGCCTGCGACATCGGGTATTCCCCGCGCTTGAGGCCCGCTGGCCCGGGGCGCAGCGTGGGCTTGCGCAAAGCGCGCGACACGCCGGCGAGGCCGACCAGCTACTGGCCGCCTATGCCGGTGAGGAGCTCCAGACGCTGACGCATGGCGATGACAGTCTCGACGTGGCCGCGCTTGGTCTACGCGACCGCCCGCGTCAACGGTTGCTGGTACGCACCGCGTGCCAGCAGGCGGGCCTGCCTAAGCCGCCGCGCCAGCGGCTGGAAACCCTGCTTGACCAGTTGAGCGCCGGACGCGATGCCCAGGTGCGCGTCACCTGGCCCGGGGCCGAAGCGCGCATCTGGCGGCGCTGCCTGTATCTGATGCCTCCCTGGAGGGATCTTCCCCCCTGGCAGGTGACGTGGGACGGGCAGCCTGGGCTTTTGACGCCGCTTGGGCCGCTGACGCTGGCGCTGGACAGCCAGCGACCGGTCACGCTTCGCTGGCGGCAGGGCGGCGAGGTAATTCGTCTTCCCGAACGCGGGCGGCGCGACGTGAAGCGGCTGCTGCAAGCAACACGGCTGCCGCCCTGGCAGCGTGAACGGCTCATCATGGTGATGCAGGGGGACGCGTGCCTGGGCGTGGTGCAGCCCCCCGACACGCTGTTGTGGCGGGCGGAAGGGGCTAGGTTTGACGGGCAGGGGGCTCAACGAGGGTCAGCCTGAAGCCTGCCGACTCCATGTAGCTTTGCTCTTGCTCGAGGTCGGTGCTCAGCAGCGTTGGTTCGTCGCTTTCGGGCAGCGTGATGGTCATCTCATCGCCGCTCGCGGCGATAGCGGGAAGCGGCGGGGCGTTCTCCGGCCGCGAATGGTTCAGCAGCACCGCCAGGCGCAGCAGGCGTGCCAGCTTGGCGTTTTGCGCCTGCTGATGCTTGGGCAGCGCCTGCCACTCCTTGAGCGGAAACTTGCGGCGATGGGCGCGTACCAGAAATGCCAGCAGCTGCTGTTCCGGGCGCGAAAACCCGGCAAGGTCTGAATGTTCGAGCAGGTACGCCCCGTGGCGATGGAACTGGCTGTGGGAAATCGCCAGGCCGATCTCGTGGACATGACTCGCCCACTGCAGGTAGCGCCCCAGGCCAGGGCTTAACGACCACTCGCGGCTCACCGCGTCAAACAGCCGGGCGGCGGTATCCGCCACGTTGTCGGCCTGGCGGCTATCCACCTCGTAGGTGCGCTTGAGCACGTCCAGGCTCTTCGAGCGTGAATCCTCGGCGCTGTTGCGCCCGGCCATGTCATACAGCACCCCTTCGCGCAGAGCGCCGTCGGCGAAGCGCATCTGGCTGAGATCAAAGGCTTCGAAAATCGCACTCAATATGGCCACGCCGGCGGGAAACACCTTGGCGCGGTCGGCCTTCAAGCCGTCGAGGGCGACGTTGTCCAGCTGCTTGCACTTGATCAGCCGCTCGCGCAGCTTCTTGAGTCCGCTGCGGGTAATCAGTCCTTCCTGCGACGTATCGCCGTAGGCGTAAAGTACGCCGGCCACCGCCTTGATGGTGCCGCTGGAGCCCACCGGGTCATCCCAGCCCAGGCGCTGGTAGGGGCGCTGGATATTGGCCAGCTCCGAAAGCGCGGCAAGCTCGGCGCGGCGCATACGCTTTTCGCTCAGCTCGCCCTCGGGGAAAAACCGCCGTGAAAACGTCACGCAGCCCATGCGCAGGCTTTCCAGTGCCCTGGGTTCAAAGGCCTCGCCGATGATGAACTCGGTGGAGCCGCCGCCGATATCGACAATCAAGCGGCGACCGTTTTCGGCCAGGGCGTGGGCCGCCCCCAGGTAGATCAGCCGCGCCTCTTCGCGGCCGGCGATGATCTCGATGGCGTGGCCCAGCTGGGCCTCGGCGCGCTCGATAAAGGCCTGGCTGTTATGCGCATCGCGCAGCGCATTGGTCCCGACGATGCGAAGATTCTGCTGGGTGATATCGCTCAGGAAGGGCGCAAACCGACCCAGGCAGTCCAGGGCACGCTGGATGGCCGCTTCGCTGAGCTGACCGCTGTCGTCTAGGCCTGCCGCCAGCTGGACCTTTTCGCCCATCCGCGCCACGACCTGAAGGCGCTCATTCTGATAGTTGGCCACCAACAGGTGGAAGCTGTTCGACCCCAGGTCGATAGCGGCGAGGCGTTGCGGGGTGTCCCTGTCAGCCGCTGTGGCAGGCGCGTCGAGGGGGAACGAAATGTCCTTGGGCATGGGCTATCCTTCGTGTTGGCTATGCCAAGGTTGCGGGGGGCTTTATTTATTGTCAATTGCCAAAAGCTTGCGTTTGGCGCAGGGGTTGACTAACATCGAGCTACTGGCTTGATCCGACCGGATTTACCCATATATAAACTAGGTCGCCCCAGGCATCATTCAGCGTCGACGTCGGCGCCATAGCGCGGTGAATGTTTAACTATCGCGCCGGTTGATGTCGGCCAGATGTCCAAGTCGTCAGATAACCCGCTGGTTAAGCCGTTCCTGTGCTGACCAGAGTTACCAGCACCAGCACCCTCGAACTGAATCACTGTTAATCCTGTGGTTAATACGATTCGGTCTAGCCCCTTTATTCGAGCGCGTGTCTTCTCGGGGTCTGAACGCATCACACGGCGGAATGAACGCCTCCTGTCTTATCCCGGCGCCTGGCGCCCAGCTTTCATGAGCAACTTTCTAACACACCGATGAATCTCACTGAACTCAAGCAAAAAACCGTTCCCGAGCTGCTCGATATCGCCCGTGAAATGGGTATCGATAACTTGGCCCGTTCGCGCAAGCAGGACATCATCTTTGCCATCCTCAAGAAGCACGCCAAAAGCGGTGAGGATATCTATGGCGACGGTGTGCTGGAAATTCTTCAGGATGGCTTTGGCTTCTTGCGCAGCGCCGACAGCTCTTATCTCGCCGGGCCGGACGACATTTATGTCTCGCCTTCACAAATCCGTCGTTTCAACCTGCGCAAGGGCGACTCCATTTCGGGCAAGATACGTCCGCCGAAAGAAGGCGAACGCTATTTTGCGCTGCTCAAGGTCAGCCAGATCAACTTTGACCGCCCGGAGAACGCCAAGCACAAGATTCTCTTCGAGAACCTGACGCCGCTGTTCCCGGACGATCGTCTGCGCATGGAGATCGGTAACGGCTCCACCGAGGATCTGACTTCGCGGATCATCGATCTGACCGCGCCCATCGGCAAAGGCCAGCGTGGCTTGCTGGTGTCCCCGCCAAAAGCGGGCAAGACGCTGATGCTGCAGAACATTGCCACCTCGATCACGCGCAACAACCCCGAGTGCCATCTGATCGTGCTGCTGATCGATGAGCGGCCCGAGGAAGTGACCGAGATGTCGCGCACCGTGCGTGGCGAAGTGGTGGCGTCGACCTTTGATGAACCGCCCGCCCGGCACGTCCAGGTGGCCGAAATGGTCATCGAGAAAGCCAAGCGGCTGGTTGAGCACAAGAAAGACGTGGTCATCCTGCTTGATTCCATCACCCGCCTGGCGCGTGCCTACAACACCGTCGTCCCCAGCTCCGGTAAGGTGCTGACCGGTGGTGTCGATGCCCACGCCCTCGAGAAGCCCAAACGTTTCTTCGGGGCGGCACGTAATATCGAAGAGGGTGGCAGCCTGACGATTATTGCCACCGCCCTGGTGGATACCGGCTCGAAAATGGACGAAGTCATTTTCGAAGAGTTCAAGGGCACCGGCAACATGGAAGCGCACCTTGATCGCAAGCTGGCCGAAAAGCGCGTCTTCCCGGCGATCAATATTCGCCGCAGTGGCACGCGTCGCGAAGATCTGCTGGCCTCCGAAGACGAGATGCAGCGCATGTGGATCCTGCGCAAGCTGCTGAATCCCATGGAAGATACCGCCGCTACTGAATTTCTGATTGACCGTCTGAAAGACACCAAGACCAATCTGGAATTCTTTGACGCGATGAAGCGCCGCTAGCGTCAGCCCACACAGATGTCGCGGCACGACCGCCAGCCGGGGAGTGTGCATTGAAGTACCATGATCTGCGCGAGTTCATCACGGCCCTCGAAGCCCAGGGCGAACTGAAGCGAATTACCGCTGAAGTCGATCCTTACCTGGAAATCACCGAAATCTGTGACCGCACCCTGCGTGCCGGTGGTCCGGCGTTACTGTTTGAAAACGTCAAGGGCCACGACATGCCGCTGCTGGGCAATCTGTTTGGTACGCCCAAACGGGTGGCCCTGGGCATGGGCCAGGATTCGGTCGAAGCGCTGCGCGAAGTCGGCAAGCTGCTGGCCTTTCTCAAGGAACCAGATCCGCCCAAGGGGCTCAAGGATGCCTGGAGCAAGCTGCCGATCTTCAAGCAGGTGCTCAGCATGGGCCCCAAGCACGTCAAGCGCGCGCCGGTTCAGGAAGTGATCCTTGAAGGCGACGAGGTCGACCTCGGGCGACTGCCTATCCAGCACTGCTGGCCGGGCGATGCCGCGCCGCTGGTGACCTGGCCGCTGGTGATCACCCAGGGGCCGCACAAAAAGCGCCAGAACCTGGGTATCTACCGCCAGCAGAAGATTGGCAGGAACCGCCTGATCATGCGCTGGCTATCCCATCGCGGTGGCGCGCTGGATTTCCTCGAGTTCCAAAAGGCCCACCCCGGCGAGCCGTTTCCCGTGGCGGTGGCGCTGGGCGCTGACCCGGCCACGATTCTGGGCGCGGTCACGCCGGTGCCGGACACGCTGTCCGAGTATGCCTTTGCCGGGCTGCTGCGCGGTTCGCGCACCGAGCTGGTCAAGTGCGCGCATGCCGAACTCGACGTGCCCGCCTCGAGCGAAATCATCCTCGAAGGGTTTATTTACCCCGATGACATGGCGCCGGAAGGCCCCTATGGGGACCACACCGGGTACTACAACGAGGTCGACCACTTCCCGGTGTTCACCGTCACGCGCATGACCATGCGTCGCGACGCGATCTATCATTCGACCTACACCGGTCGGCCGCCGGATGAGCCCGCCATCCTGGGCGTGGCGCTGAACGAAGTGTTCGTGCCCATTCTGCACAAGCAGTTCCCGGAAATCATCGACTTCTACCTGCCGCCGGAAGGCTGCTCCTACCGCATGGCAGTGGTCACCATGAAGAAGCAGTACCCCGGCCACGCCAAGCGCGTGATGATGGGGGTATGGAGCTTTCTGCGCCAGTTCATGTATACCAAGTTCGTCATCGTCCTGGATGATGACGTCGACGCGCGCAACTGGGAAGACGTGATGTGGGCGATTACCACGCGCATGGACCCGGCACGGGACACCGTCATGGTCGAAAACACGCCGATTGACTACCTCGATTTCGCGTCGCCGGTGTCCGGTTTAGGGTCGAAAATGGGCCTCGACGCCACCAACAAGTGGCCAGGCGAAACCGATCGCGAATGGGGCACGCCCATCGTCATGGACGAGGACGTCAAAGCCCGCGTCGACGCGCGCTGGGACAGCCTGGGCATCGATATTCCCTTGCCGCCCGCGCGCAAAGGTAGCAACACCTAGTATTCCAGACCTTTTCTAACCATAGAGGCTTTCATGAGCGCAAGGATGTTGACTTGCCACGTTACGGCCGTCGAGGATCTCAACCCCGACGTATTCGGCGTTACCCTCGAGGGGCGCGCCGAAGCCATGCAGCACGCCCCCGGGCAGTATCTGGAGCTCAAGCTCGACGATGCCACTTGGGTGCCTTTCTCGATCGCCAGTGCCGAGCGTGGCGACGGCATCATCGAGCTGCATATCCAGCACTGGCCCGAGCGCGACAACTCCGCGCGGCTGCGCGAGCTGCTCCAGGTCGCCAATCAGCTCACCGTGCGGTTACCCGGCGGCGACTGCGTGCTGGACACCCAAAGCGAGCGTCCGCTATGGCTGATTGCGGCGGGTACCGGCTTTGCCCAGATGAAAGCGATCATTGAAGCCTCGCTTGCGCATCAGCCCGAACGTCGGGTATCGCTGTGGTGGGCGGTACGTGAGCACCGCGATCTGTATGCGGAAAACCTCGCCTGCGACTGGGCGCAGCGTTATCCCAACGTCGACTTCCAGGCCGTCACCGAGTTTCCGCTGACCGAGCCGATGGCCTCTGGCGAGCGCATCCATCACCACCAGGGGCGCATCGACTTGGCGCTCGAACAGTCGTCGATGACGCCCAGTGAGTGGGACGTGTTCATCTCCGGCTCTCCCGGTATGGTGTACGCCTGCATGGACGTGCTGGAGCGCAAGGGGCTCGACGAGAATCGGGTATTCTCCGATGTGTTCTCCTACGCGCCGCGTCGCTGAAGGCGCCGGGGCGCATAAATCGCACCGGGTGTTGCTATTGTCAGCGCATACAGGCAGGATAAAAGACGTGTTCCAGACCGTTCGCTGCCGCCGTGTTGCAGCCACACCATAACAGGACGTTTTATGTTATCACCATGTGCCCAGTTCTCTGTTTTCCGCCTGCCAATAATGGCGGATAGTGGCTGCGCGCCTGGCGTTTTTGGTTATGGCTATTGGTTTAGCAACGGTGTGCCGATGGCCGACGCCTAACGTCGCGCTTTCAGGCACACCCCACGGGTTGCCTGCCGAACGAAGAAGCCCCGGTGGGTAACCCCACCGGGGCTTTTTGCATGTCAGGCAAACCATTATTGAGCAAAGCAGCATTGACGAGCGTTTTATCCATTCACAGGTATTTCATTGAGGAGCTGACCATGACCTATCGCGCCTATTTATTCGCTGGTGAACATCGCTATCTGGACGACGGCTGGCGATTTAGCGACGCGCGGTCGGTGTCAGCTGCCACCTCCGACCGTGCCCGTACCGGTGGCCTGCTGGTCAAACGATGTCCCACGATTACGGAGAGTTAACCCCATGAATGCCACCGTCAGCGCCATGCGCAATACGCCGGCCACCTCGCACGATTCGACGACGATGCGGCTGCCCACGCCGTCTGAATTACACGCCCAGCTGCCCATGGATGCCGCGCTCGCGGCGCAGATTGCCGATCAGCGCCGCGCGGTGCAGCGCATCCTTGCCGGACAGGACGATCGCCTTCTGGTGGTGGTCGGCCCCTGCTCGGTGCACGACCCTGAGGCCGCGCTCGACTACGCCGACCGTCTTGCCGCCTTGAGCGACGAGGTCAGCGAGCGGATTCTGCCGGTCATGCGGGTGTACGTCGAAAAACCCCGCACCACCGTGGGCTGGAAAGGCCTGGCCTATGACCCGCAGTTGAACGGTCACGGTGATTTGCCCAAGGGCCTGGCGCTGTCCCGCGACGTCATGCAGAGCGTGGCGCGTCGCGGCTTGCCGGTGGCCACCGAGCTGCTCCAGCCAATGCTGGCGCCCTATCTGGAAGATGTCCTGAGCTGGGTGGCGATCGGTGCGCGCACGACCGAGTCCCAGCTGCACCGGGAGCTCGCCAGCGACCTCACTGCGGCGGTCGGCTTCAAGAACGCCACCAGCGGCGATATCCAGGTGGCCGTCGATGCCATGCAGGCAGCGGCGCATTCGCACCAGCGGTTTGCCCTCGATGACCAGGGGCGCCCGGTCATGCAGCAGACGGCCGGCAACCCGCATACCCATGTGGTACTGCGCGGCGGCCACGGCGAGCCCAATTACCAGGCCCACCACGTACGCGCCGCCGTCAATACACTGCGCGAAGCGGGACAGAATCCCCGTCTGATGGTCGACTGCAGCCACGCCAACGCGCGCAAGGACCACCGCCGCCAAAGCGAGGTGATGCTCGACGTTCTGGCCCAGCGCCAGGCAGGCGATGCCAACCTGGTGGCGCTGATGCTGGAAAGTCACCTTTATGAAGGCAAGCAGCCGCTCAAGCCCGGCGCCCTGCGTTACGGCGTCTCGGTCACCGACGCCTGCGTCGGCTGGGAAACCACCGAACATCTGTTAAAGAACGCTGCGGAACGCTTGTCGTAGGTAACGAAACACACGAGCGAGATGCCCAGGACAAGTTAAAGCAAGGGCCTTTCGCCATGGATGGCGAAAGTAGCGCCCATGGATGGGTCTACAGCGCCCTTGCGGAAACTTGTCCTGGGAAGCGACGAACGCTATGACTTGTTTGCCCTGGCCAGCCCCGTATCATAGGCACGTCCTACACTTTTATGCCTGCGAGGTTGGCCATGGTCTTCACCCTGGAGCCGCACGACCCCACGAGCTACCGCCGCAAGGCGCGTATGATCACCTTTATCATGGCCGGGCAACTGCTGATTTTCGGACTGTTGTTTGCCATGCTGCTTACCACCGCCTTCGGCCAGAGCCTGTGGCTCAACGTGTTGGGCGGCGTGCTCGGATTGCTTGCCACCAGCGCCATGTTTGCGGCGTTACGCGACCGCCCCTGGATGCAGGAAGTCGGCTATGTCTGGCAGCTCAAGCAGCACCTGTCACGGATCAACGGCCATCTGCCAGCGCTTCACCAGGCGACGGGGGAGGATAACCGCACGGCGCTGGATATTCTGGCCTTTTATCATCAGGGGCTGGCGCAGCTTGCCGCGTTCAACGGCCGTGAGCCAAGCGACGATAATGAATCCCGGCGCATCCGCGAGCATCGGGTTTCCCTCGGCTTGCCCGCCGAGGTCGAGCGCTTCGACCCCCAGGATTTACATGCCTTCAAACGTCACTAAGTGACCCACTCGTTAGCTCAGGAGCCTTTTGCCATGATCACCCCTGCCGTAAGGCTTGTTGTATTAGGTACTGCTATTGTAGCGATCGGCGGCTGCGCTGCACTGGAGCCGACCTCGAGCGCTGTCCCTTCAGACGACAAGTCCGCGCTGGATACCCAAGCGCCGTTACTGCCTTCGGCACTGTTTTCCGGCCAGGCGGATGCCTTCGAGGCCTGGCACTGCAGTCCGGCGCGCCAGCATCTGGTGACCGCTGTCGACGGCGAAATACTGCGACTATGGTCGCTGCACGGCGCCTGGCGCCTGCCCCAGGCCGTTGTGGCCAGCGGTGCGCGCTATCAGGACGGCGAGATCAGCTTCTGGAATCGCGGCGAGCAGGCCATGGTCGAAACGCCACGCGGCCAGCTCAAGTGCGAACTGGCCGCCCGCCGTGATGCCCTGACCCGCGAGGACTACCCGGGCGTGATGTTCCGGGGGCAGGGCAACGAACCCGGTTGGACGGTCGCCATGGCCCATGACTCGCCCCAGCTTACCCTGTCGACCCAGTATGGGCAAAACGAGGAAACGCTGCCTTACATGGTCAGCGTCATGGATAACGACGCCGGGCGCGTGGTGCTTGAAAATGCCGATGCCGACGACTTTTTCCGTGTGCGCATCGAAGCCGGTGCCTGCTTCGACGGCATGAGTGGGCATCCCTTCCCGGCGCGGGTCACCCTGACCGTAGACGGTGAGCAATACAGCGGCTGCGGTCAGGGGATCGCGCCTTAGGCGTCAGGCGAACAGGGTAGGTTGAGCGGCTGAAGCTGCCACTCAGCCGCCACGTAGGCAGTGGCGCAAAGCGCGCCACGCTCGCCCAACGCGCGTGCCGCCAGGCGCGACAGCGTGGCGAGCTGAACGCCCCGCTCACTGCCAAGTTCGACGGTCGGGTCGACCGGCTGCCACCTTGAGTTCTCACGGGTGGCCAGCGTGAAGCTGAACGGATGAAACCCTGGGAACCCCAGGCGTAGATCGGTCGCGATCAAGGTGAGCTTGCCCTCGATCGGGCGCATCTCGTAGCGTAGAAACGGCCCGGCAAACCACGCAAGTCGCTTCCCCGCCTGACTGTCGAAGGCCGCACTTTCCAGCGCCGCGCCGCGGCGTAGCGGCTCGAGAGCTGGCGGCGCATCGCTATCGAACAGGCTCACCAGGCTTTCATAGTAGCGGTCACCGTCGACCACGGTGGCCCGCCAGAGCAGGATGTTGAACGGCGTCGGCTGTACCAGGTGCGGTGCCGTGTCGAGCCCCTGTTCGGCGAGCGCCGGCGCAAGTCGGTGTTCAACGCTGAGCTTGGCGCCAAAGGCCAGCACCAGGTACAGGCTGGATATCGCCAGTCCCCAGCCGCACCAGCGCCTGACCCGGCGGGTCAGTAACGCGGTGATCAGGCAGGCCAGCAGCGGCAGCGAGTAAAACGGGTCGATGATGAAGACCAGCGGCCAGGCGACCGGTGGGGTCGCAAGCGGCCACAGTAGCTGGGTGCCGTAGGCGGTCAAGGCATCCAAAAGCGGGTGGCTGATCAGAATCAGTCCAAAGAAGGCGCTCCAGCGGGCGAGCGAAATATCCCGGGCGGGTGCCAGTCCCGCGCTCAATACGCTTAGCAACGCGGCCAGGCCGGTGAGCACGAACAGCGAGTGGCTGAAGCCGCGGTGCTCGGTAACGTTGGCCACCGCATCGCCGTAGTCGAGCACCACGTCAAGGTCCGGCAGGGTGCCCAGCAGCGCGCCCATCAGTGCGGCCTTGCGCCCCAGTCGTCGCCCCAATACGGCGCCGCCCACGGCTGCGCCCAGTGCCGCCTGTGTGACTGAATCCACGTTGTCTCCCTGGGGCGAGCCCCGTTAAGGTGAAAGTGACGCTAATTGCACATGATTGTTAATAAAGTATTCTCATGTAAGACTGTTGTCTAATTAATGCGCTCAACCGGCGCGCCACGTGAGCCACCGTTCTGCCCGCAGGACGGCAACAGGAATGCTAAACTTGACGCATAATGAGCGCGCGTCGGGCGTTTTATGTCACCATCGTTACATGACCCCATCAGGAGAGATGCATGCAATACCTACACACCATGGTTCGCATCAGCGATCTGGATGCCTCGCTGCACTTTTACTGCGAGCTGCTGGGCCTCAAGGAAGTGCGTCGCAAGGAAAACGAGAAAGGCCGCTTTACGCTGGTGTTTCTCGCCGCCCCCGGCGACGAGGAGCGTTCAGCGCGGCTGACGGCGCCGGAACTTGAGCTGACCTACAACTGGGATCCGGAAGCATATACCGGCGGGCGCAATTTCGGTCACCTGGCCTACCGGGTCGATGATATCTATGCGCTGTGCCAGAAGCTCGCTGACAATGGCGTCACCATCAACCGCCCGCCGCGGGACGGCCATATGGCCTTCGTCAAGTCGCCGGATGGCATCTCGGTTGAGCTGTTGCAAAAAGGCGACGCGCTGGCGCCCCAGGAGCCCTGGGCGTCGATGGAAAATACTGGCAGCTGGTAATTCTCATTCAAGGAAGGTTCATCATGACCATGAAAGGCGGGCGTTTATGCCTCTGGCTGGCCCCGGCCGCGCTGCTGCTCAGCGCCTGCAGCAGCGCGCCAGGCCCAAGCTCGTCACCCCAGGAAGCACCAAGCGGTGGCGAGCTTTCCGGGCCGGTTGTCGAGCAGCGCTGGAATCTGTTGCTGGTCGGCACCAACGAGCGGCTGTCGATGCCGGAACCCCCCTTTTTTGCAATCGACCGGGACGGCCGCATCAGCGGCCACGACGGCTGTAATCGGTTTACCGGCGAGGCGCGGCTAGGCGAAAGCCAGCGTATCGAGATAAGCGAGCTGTCTACCACGCGCAAAGCGTGCCCTAACATGGACGACGCCCGACGGGTGACGGACATGCTCGAAAACGCCTATCGCTACTTGATCGACCATGATCGGCTGGTGTTTTTTGGCCCGGATAGTCGAGTGCTCGGTGGCTGGCGAGAATCGAACTAGTCGCGATGGCGAGACGACCGTTCCGTGCGTATATGACGGTCGTCATTGATCCTCAAAAGGCGGATTGAAGCGGGCGATAAAGCGCGCATCGATCCGCTTTTTCCATTCCCACACCCACTTGCCCCTAATGCCCAGCGCGCCCCGGCTGGCAATGGCGCGTCCGTCGCCGGTGCCGATCAGCGCGAGGACGCGTTTAGGCGGCTGCCAGTCGGTGAGTGGCTCGCCGTGGCAGGCCCGGCGCAGGTTGTCCGCCAGGCAGGAGCCCATGCGTACCGCATACACCCCGGCGTTGGGCAGGGGCGGGTCAAACGCGGCGCAGTCGCCGGCCGCGAAGATGCCCGGCTGGCCCACGATTGCCAGCGTCTTTTCGACCTGAATAAATCCCTGAGCGTCCAACGGCAGCTGGGTGCTGGAAAGCCAGTCGTGGCCGACCGCTCCGGTGGCCCACAGCACGATATCAGCGGCGATGAAGCCGCCCTGGGTGGTGGCGACGCCGCCCTTGACCAGCGAGGCCCCACGCTGCCGGAGATGTAGCTGAATGCCCGCCCTGGCTAATGCGCGCCGGGTCAGCCAGCGGGGCAGCCGACCCGCGCCGGGGAGCAGCGTTGGCGACGCGCTGAGCAGATGCCCCGACCAATGGATATCCGGGCGTTGGTGGCGCACCTGGGCCAGGACGCTCAACAAGGTTTCGCAGCCTGCTGCACCGCCCCCGACGCTCACCACGCGCTGGTGACTTTCCTGAGGGAGCCGGTCGATATCATCGCGCAGCGCCTGCCAGCGATGGTGCAGCGAGCTCAGCGGGCGCATGGCCAGCAGATGCGGCAGGTGGCCGCCATGCTGTATCGGCAATGCCAGGGTCGAGCCGACATTGAGCGAGGCCACGTCGAAGGCCAGCGTCTCGCCACTGGCCAGGGTGACGTGGCGCGCCGCGCTGTCCAGGGCCACCACCGGTGAAGACACAAACCGCGCGCCTGCCCGCTGGCAGAGTGCCGCGACGTCGATCTGGGTGTCACGCAGCGAACATTCCCCCGCCAGCCAGGCCGGTACGCTGCCTGAGTACGCGGCCAGGTGACTGTCGCTGACCACGGTGATGGCCACCCTGGTATCGGGGCGCCGGGCAAAGGCTTCCAGCACGAAGGCGTGCGCATGGCCCGCGCCAATCAGTAATAGATGCTGCATGCCAATGCCTCTCTGATAGCGTGTGTAGCGAACAGGTCGTGATGCGTGTAAAAACGCAAGGGCGAGAACTGCCTAGCGCCGCATGGGAACGTTCGCTACATGCCTTGGATCAAACGCCTTACCCGCCACGCTAGCAGATCATGACCTGATTTTTACCTGCCGCCTTGGCAAGATACATGCCTTTATCCACGCGTTCTAATAATGAGTGGGAAGGTTCACCCGGCTGGACGGTGGTAAGTCCTGCACTGATGGTCACCGTCTCTGGAATGGAAAAGGGGTGTTGCTCGATGTATCGGCAGAGCCGCTGGGCGATGAAAGCGCCTTCGTCTTGTGCCGTGTCAGCAAGGATCACGATAAACTCTTCGCCGCCCCATCGGCCCAGGTAGTCGTTGCTGCGCAATAGTTGCGTCGCTAGGTTGGCGACCTCACGCAGGATGTCGTCACCGACGGCATGGCCATAGGTGTCATTGATACCCTTGAAGTCATCAATATCAAACATCGACACCGCGCAGGGGGGGCTGGAAGCACACAGTGCCTCGATAACGTGCTCCGTGTAATAACGGTTCCAGCAGCGGGTGAGCGGGTCAGTGTGGGCAAGGCTTTCCAGGCGCTGATTGGTTTTCCTCAACTGGCGGTTGACGTGAACCACTTCCAGGGCCGTAATCGCAACCGCCAGGTCGTCGGCGAGTTCCAGTACCATGGAGGCTTCAACCGGCAGCCAGACACTGAGCGGGATGTCCGGTGCCGCTCGCGCCGCAAAGCTGACGGTCGACGGCGCACGGAACATCAACAGCCATCCCAGTTGACTGCCGGCCATGCTCAGCGGTGTCGCAATCCCACCCTGGCACTCGCCCTCCAGTTCTATCGGGCTGTCGTCCAGGTCGGCTTGTGCATCCAAGTGTCCGAGGTGTTGAAAAATACAGCGCCGATCCGGTGTCTTTCCGACACAATAGAGCTCATCCTTGTGGGCTAACGCGATGCCATCCGCTTGAAAGATGTCACACCAGCCCTGACCGTGATGCTGGAGGCAGTCTGCAAGGGATGTGAGCCGTTTGATGTCGCGAGAGAGCTGGCGGCGGCGGGCCTTGAGATCGATCTGACGCCTGGCCATGTGATCCGCTTTCAGCAGCCGGAGCCGCTGCGCAGCGATATCGACAACGATGCTGATCCAGTGCAGGGCCTCCTTGGGCGGCGCAGACGGATGGCCTATATAGCCCCATGCGCCGTGTTCGCCTGGCAGCGCATAATACTGGTATTCGAACGCCCGTAATTCATCCAGCGAGCGAACGCCCATCAGCTGCCTGCAAGCGGTGATGGCGCTGTCGACAGGGTGGCAATAGGTCAACCGCAGCTCTCCCGATGGTGAGCGTCGATAAAGCGCGATGGGTTGCCTGCCGACCAGTGTGTGCAGGGTGCTGGAAAGTCGCTCGAAAAGCACCGCAGGCGTTTCCGATCGGCTGATGAGGCCCAATGCATGGCACAGGCAATCAAACGAATTAACCGGTGTGGAAGATAGGCCACTCATCCTGAATGACTCCTCAAGCACGGCTTCAACAGCCAAGGCGTGGCTTGGTATGGGTGGAACGACGGACGGGTATTGAAGTTACGATTCAATCAAAAGGTTAACCGTTATTCAACTTTTATTGAATAATCGCTTCACATTGGCGGCATGAATGAAAAACAGATGTTCGCCGAGCGATTAAAGAACGCCATGCAAGGCGCGGGGTATGACGTGCGCTCCTCCGTCCTGGAGCGCGAATTCAACCTGCGCTACTGGGGAAAGCCGGTTACCTACCAGGCGGTCAGGCGCTGGCTGCGGGGGGACTCCATTCCCAGCCAGGAAAAGCTTCAGGTATTGGCAAGCTGGCTGGCCATGGATCCCCATCAGCTGCGCTATGGTGGGGAGAAGCACGCGTCCATCCAGGAACCGAAAGCCGCCTGGGATGTGTCTGCCAGCAGCGAGGAACGACGGTTGTTGGCGTTATACCGCAGCTTGCCCGCAGAGCAGCGCAAGACCGTGCACCAGGTGATGGAAACCTTTGCCAAGGCCCATTCAAACTGACCAGGCCTCGCCCCGAGGGGATCGCTACGACTCGCCGCGCCGCCAGGTAAAGTAGCGCTTCAACAGTCTCAGCACCCGCTCGGGTTTGTGAGCGTTTTTCCATACGCCTGCCGTCGCCTTGGCGGCCTCGCCGAGTGTCGGGTAAGGGTGAATGGTGCCCAGCAGCTTGTTCAGGCCCAGGCCGTGTTTCATGGCCAGGGTAAATTCGCCCAGCCATTCGCCGGCGTTCTCCGCGACGATGGTCGCGCCGATAATCTTGTCCCTTCCCGGCACGGTGAGCACCTTGATAAAGCCCTCGGTGGCGCCTTCGGCAATCGCGCGGTCGCTTTCGCTCATGGCGTAGCGGGTCACTTCATAGTCAATGCCCTTGTCGATCGCCTCTTTCTCGTTCAGGCCGACCCGGGCGACCTCCGGCTGGACATAGGTGACTGCGGGCATGAAGCGGTAGTCCACCGCAAAGCGCTTCAATTCGCCAAACAGGGCGTTCACCGCCGCATGCCAGGCCTGGTGGGCCGCTGCATGGGTCAACTGGTAGGGCCCGGCGAGGTCACCGCAGGCCCAGAGATTGGGCAGGCGCGTTTGCAACTGCTCGTTGAGCTCCAGCGTGCCGGCGGCGCTGGTGGTAACACCCAGGGCCTCGAGCCCCAGCCCTTCGATGTTGGCCTGGCGACCGACGCTGACCAGCAGGTAATCAAAGGCCAGCGTCGTGCGCTCGCCGTGTTGCTCGACGACCAGCTGATGCCCGGCGTCATCGCTGACCACCTCAAACGCCTTGGCCTCGGTCATCACCGTCACGCCCTCACGGGTCAGGGTGGCGTCGACGGCCTCGCCGACTTCTTGGTCCTCGCGACCCAACAGCTGAGGCATGCCTTCCACCAGGGTGACCTGGCTGCCCAGGCGGGCGAAGCTCTGGCTCAGTTCGCAGCCGATGGCGCCCCCACCTAGCACCACTAGACGTTTGGGCAGTTCGGTCAGCGACCACAGGTTTTCAGAGGTCAGCACGGGGGCGCTTTCGATGCCGGTAATCGCCGGGACCTTGGGCCGCGCCCCGGTGGCCAGCACGATATGCCGGGCGCTCAGGGTCTGGTCGCCGACCTGGACGTGCCACGGGGAGGTCAGTGTGGCGTGATCCTGGTAGACCTCGACGCCCAGCCCGCGGTAGCGCTCCACGCTGTCGTGGGGTTCGATATCGCGGATGGCCTGATGGACGTGCCCCATGACGCGCGGGAAATCGACCTGCGGCTCGCTGGCGGTGACACCGAAGCGGGGAGCCGTGCGAATCTCGTGGGCCGCCCGGGCGGCGCGGATCAGCGCCTTGGAGGGCACGCAGCCGGTATTCAGGCAGTCGCCGCCCATCTTGTGCTTTTCGACCAGCGCCACCCTGGCATTGACGGCGCTGGCGATATAGCTGGTGACCAGCCCGGCCGAGCCACCGCCGATGACCAGAATGTCGTAGTCAAAGCGCTCGGGCCGGGTAAAGCCCTGGTAGGCCTTGCGCGTCTGCACCAGCCGCACGAGGCGGCGGGCGATCCAGGGGAAGATGGCCAGCAGCAGGAAGGAGCCGATCAGCGTCGGCGACAGGATACCGCTGAGCGTCTCGAGCTCGCCCAACTGTCCCCCGGCGTTGACGTAGATGGCGGTGCCGGGAAGCATGGCCACCTGGCTGACCCAGTAAAACGTGACGGTCTTGATACGCGTCAGGCCCATGACCAGGTTGATCATGAAGAACGGGAACACCGGCACCAGCCGCATGGTGAACAGATACAGCGCGCCGTCGCGCTCGACGCCACGGTTGACCGAGGCAAACTGGCGCGGAAAGCGCTTTTCGATGGGGCGACGGAACAGGAAGCGCGACAGCAGAAACGCAAGCGTCGCCCCCATCGTACTGGCAAAGGAGATGATCAAAAGCCCCCAGCCCAGCCCGAACAGGGTGCCGCCGAGCAGGGTGAGCAGGGTGGCCCCGGGCAACGACAGCGCGGTCATCACGACATAGATGGCAAAGAAGATGCCTGCCACCTGCCAGGGTGACTGGCTGAACGCCGCCTGGAAATCATTTTGGTAGGCTTTCAGGGTGTCGAGCGTGAACCATTGGTGGGCGCCGCTCAGAAAAAAAGCACCGATAGCAATGATGAGTAGCGCGGCGATCAATAAGCGTTGTCGGTTCAAGGTCATCTCCAGCGAAAGCCATTTAAGAGGTAAGGTTCAGTGGGCGGGCAGCGTGTTTCCTTACACCGGTGCCTGAACGCCTTTCCAGCGTTGCCAATCAGCAGGGCGGTCGACGTCCCACACCGTGGCGGGATAGCTGGCGCTAAGGCCGAGTGCCTCGATACGCTGGCGGGTGGCGGTCAAGACACTCTTGCTGCCCCAGGGAATCAGTTCAAACAGCCCGGGGTGGTCGTGCCGAGTGCCGATGAGCCCGTAGCCGCCGTCTTCGGCGGGCAGCAGGACGACCTCAAAGCTGGCGAGGCGCTGCGCGCAGGTCGTGATCAAGTCGCGGGTGACGCTTGGGCAGTCGCTGCCCATGACCATGCCAGGGCCGGGGGTGCTCGCCAGGGCGTGGCGAATACGTGCGCCCAGATCGCCTTCGGGCTGGGCACGCAGGGCAATGCCGAAATGGGCCCCCAGCTCGCCAAACAGCGGGTGGGCGTGGTCGAGGGCTGTCCACAGCGTGATGCGCTCGGCGGGCAGCGCCCGGCAGGCATTGGCCACACAGTGACGCACCAGCTCGGCGTGGGCCTCGGCGGCCCCTTCGGCGCCGAGCAGCGGCATCAGGCGTGTTTTCGCCTGCCCGGGCAGCGGGGCCTTGGCTAACAAATGTAAATGAGGCTGCTCAGCGGGCATCGCGGTACTCCTTGGCGAGTTGAGTCGGGCTCGCGCCGCGCCAGTAGCGATAGCGCAGCCGCCACATCAGGCGGATGGTGGCCCAGGCGCCGTGTTGATCCCAACGCCTTCCCGAGCTTACCACTTTCGCCGCCAGGCAGGCGGGGCGCGACACCCGTCTGAGGCGTTGCGTCAGTTCGACGTCTTCCATAAGGGGCTGGTCGGCAAACCCGCCGAGGTGACGAAACGTGGCGGCACGCACGAAGATCGCCTGGTCGCCGGTGGCGATGCCGGTGAGCCTGGAGCGCTGGTTCATCATCCAGCCGATGACCGGCAGCCAGCGACTGCGGCCTGTCAGCGCAATCGAAAATCGCCCCCAGGCGTGGCGGGTCAGCGCCGTGGTGATCTGGCTCATGGCATCATCGGGTAGCCGGGTGTCGGCATGCAGGAACACCAGCGCTTGGGCACTTGCCAGCTGTGCGCCCAGATTCATTTGCCGTGCCCGGCTAGGCACACCGCTGATCACCTTATCCGCCAGCGGCGTCGCCAGCGCCACGCTCTCATCGGCGCTGCCGCCATCCACCACGATGACGTCAGCGCCCTGGGCACGCAGTGGCTGAAGCGCTTCAAGGGTTGCTTCAAGGCCTGCGGCTTCGTTGAGCACCGGTATGACAATGCTCAGTGCCGCCGGTGGCGGTGGACTAGCCAAGCTCAATGATTGGCCCTCCCGCCGCCTCGGCATCCGCGTGGTCGTGGGTGACCAGCAGCGCCGGCAGGCCGGCGTCGCGCAGCTGGCCGAATACCAGCGCGCGCATGTCCTGGCGGAGTGCGGTGTCCAGCTTGGAAAAGGGTTCGTCCAGCAGCACCGCTCTGGGCGTCGACAGCAGCAGCCGCATCAAGGCCACGCGGGCCTGCTGGCCACCGGAGAGCGTGGCCGGGTCCCGGGTGTCAAAATCCGCCATGCCGACCTGTGAAAGGGCCTCGCGGATCTGCGATTGTTTGTGTCGCGCATCGCGGGGGAGCGCAAAACGCAGGTTGCCCGCCACGCTCAAATGGGGAAACAGCAGGGGATCCTGGAACAAAAGCCCCAGCCCGCGTTGCTCAGCGGGTAGCGTGTCGAGACGCAGGTTGCCCAGAAATACCTCGCCCCGGGCGTTGAAGGTAGGCGACAGAAACCCGGCGAGATAGGCCAGCAGCGTGGACTTGCCCGACCCCGACGGCCCCATGACGGTCAATACCTCGCCGGGGGCGATGGATCGGTCGATCGCAAGCAGTGGATCGCCGTTCAGCGAGACCTGAACCTGATGGATGTGCAGCGTGGGACTGGCGGTCATGCAACGCCTCGCATATTGCGCCGTCTGGCCCATATTAGGCGCGGTATCAGCAGCGCCAGGCTAAAACCGATGAATGGCAGCAGCGCCTGGAGCAGCGCCAGCACCGCCATCAGGCGGCGGCTGCCGCCCGAGGCCATGGCGACGGCTTCGGTGGTAATGGTGGGGACGCGGCCGCCGCCTAGCAACAGCGTAGGGAGGTACTGGCCGATACTTACGGCAAGGCTGACCGCGCAGGCGGTCAGCAGCGGCGCCAGCAGCAGCGGCAGCCGTATCTGCCAGAAGGCTCGCCACGGCGATGCCCCCAACGAATGCGCGACCTGCAGCCAGCGCGGATCCAGCCGCCGATACGCTTCGGCAAGCGACAGGTACAGGTAGGGCACCACAAACAGCAGATGCGCCACCATCACCAGCG
Organism: Vreelandella gomseomensis; assembly: GCF_031451645.1. Lineage (NCBI taxonomy): Bacteria > Pseudomonadati > Pseudomonadota > Gammaproteobacteria > Oceanospirillales > Halomonadaceae > Vreelandella > Vreelandella gomseomensis. Next base: position 101,601 of record NZ_JARWAI010000007.1, read on the forward strand.
ACCACTGCGGGCCAAGGCCGAGGCTTTCCGCCGCGACCACCAGGCCAAACAAGAACGCCACCTGGGGAACCATCAGTGGCAGATACAGCAGCCACTGGCCCGCCCGCGGCGGCAGCTGGTTTCGCGTCGCGCTTTCAAGCGTGGCCACGACCAGTACCGCGGCTATCAGCGTCGCGGCAAGTCCCACGCTCAGGGTATTGAGGAGCGGTGTCGCGACGGTGGGCAGCACGCGCTGCCAGTGATCCAGGGTGAACGACCCGGGCAAGGCGTCAGGGAAGCGCCAGAAACCGGCCACCGAAAACACCGCCAGCCCGGCCAGCGCGCTCAGTACCAGCAGGGTGGTCATCCCCAGCAACCCGCGTCCGCCCAGCGTGATGGCAAGCGAGCCCCGCCGCCGCACGCCGTTGACCACCCAGTGATAGCCGAGCCGTTTGATAGCCTGCTCGCCCAGCCACCAGGTCAGCAGCGCCGCCAGCGTCACGCCAAGCTGCAGCACGGCCCCGGCGGAGGCCATGAAACGCTGCTCCAGGTCGGGATCGTTGAACCAGGTCAGAATCGACACGCTCAGCGTGGGCGGCAACGTCGGGCCCAGAATCATGGCCATGTCGACCACCGAGGTGGCGTAGGCAATCACCGCGTAAACCGGTAGGCGAATCAGCGGATATAGCGCCGGCAGCACGGCCTTCAACCAGGCGATACTCGGCGAATAACCCAGCGAGCGCGCCAGGGTAACGCCTTGCTCGGGGCGCAGCTGAGGCAGTGCGGCCAGGCACATGAGTAGCAGGAACGGCGCTTCCTTGAGCACCAGCCCGGCCATCAGTGAAAGCCCCAGGGGGTCGTTGACGATGAGCCAGTCGGGCGGGCGCTCCCAACCGGTGAGGCCAGGGGATATCCAGCGTGCCAGTAGCCCGGAGGGTGCCATCAAGAACGCCAGGCCAAAGGCCACGGCAGCGTGGGGAATCGCCAGCAGCGGTGATACCAGGCGACGAATGCCCCGGTCCAGCCAAGTACCGCGGCTGGCGGCCAGAAACAGCACGACGATGGCCAGCGCCAACAAGGTGCTCACCAGGCCGCTGGCATAGCTTACCGCCACCGAACGGCCAAGCCCGGGATGGTCGAACAGCATTCGCCAGGGCGCCAGGCTGACTGCGTCGCCGCCCAGCGCAGGCAGGTAGCCGAACGCCGGCAGCAGCACCATCAGCAGGCCGGCCCCCACCGGCATTACCAGTAGGGTAACAAGCAGCGCCGGCGCGAGTCGCAGCATATTCAGTTAACGCCGTAACGCTCGAGCCAGGCATCCTGTAGCGCCGTCATCCAACTCGGATGCGGCTCGGGGAGCGTGTTGGACAGGGCATCCGCCGGTAGCTCGGAAGGATGGCGATCACCCTGTTCGAACAGCGCCTGATCTTCGGCGTCGAGCGACTCGATATCCAGCACGCTGCGGTCGCCCCACATCGCGAGCGACTGCTTTTGGGCCTGGGCTTCCGGCGACATCAGAAAGTCGGCCAGTACCATGGCGCCGGCCTTGTGGGGCGAGTTGTAGGGAATCGCCACGAAGTGAACGTTACCCAGCGTGCCGCCGTCCAGGACATAGCTGCGCACGCTCTCGGGCAGTTCGTATTCCCTTACCGCCACGGCGGCATCGGTGGGGTAGAACGAAAACGCCAGGCTCAGCTCGCCATCGCTCATCAGCGTGCGCAGGTTGGGGCCTGAGTCAGGGAAGGTGCGCCCGCTGCGCCACAGGTGCGGATGGAGCGCATCCAGATAGGCCCATAGCGGCGCTGTCACCGCTTCGAAATCGCTCTCTTCAACGGGCTGATAAAGCGCCTCATCCTGATCGGTCAGTTCGATCAATGCCTGCTTTAAAAAGGTGCTGCCGGTGAAGTCGGGGATTTTCGGGTAGCTGAACTGCCCCGGGTTGGCGCGCGCCCAGTCAAGCAGTGCCTGCATGTCCTGAGGTGGCGTGTCGACCTGATCAGCGTCGTAATAGAAGGTGATCTGCGCCTTACCCCAGGGCGACTCAAAGCCCTCGGTAGGCAGGGTAAAGTCGGTCACCACTTCGGGATTCTCGGCGGCGTTGGTCAGCGCAAAGTTGGGCAGCGATTCGGCGAAGGGGCCAAACAGCAGGTCGCGGTCACGCATCGCGGCAAAGTTTTCGCCGTTGATCCAGATCAGGTCGATGCTGCCGTCGTCGTCGTTGTCCGCCTGCTTTTCGGCCAGTACCCGGGACACCGCACTGCTGGTGTCGTCCAGCTTGACGTGCTCGACCGTCACGTTGTGCTGCGCCTGCATTTGCTTGGCCACCCAGTCGATATAGCGATTGGTACGCGAATCCCCGCCCCAGGCGTTCCAATAAACGGTTTGGCCCTCGGCCTCGGCTAACACGTCTTGCCAGTTGCCGGGGTCGGGGGCTGCCACGGCGGGCAGCGCCAGTGCCAGCAGAGGGGCCATCAGGGTAAAACGGCGGGGATTCAACATCGCATACCTCTCAATAGAACAATAGGGAGCTGGCCGGCGTCTATCCAACGCCCGGCATTAAATTAAAGCGTGGCGCGCAGGCGCTGCAGTTCGTCCTGAACACGGTCAATGATCGCCGGTGACAGGTAGTGATCCACCCGGTCGCGCACGTGGGCAATCACGGCGGGATCGGTAAGCTCTGCCGACCAGTCCTCGCCGCGCTGCCGGGTATCCTTGGCGCGCAGGTGCTGGGCGCGCCACTTGGCACACCAGGTCAGCGACCACAGCCAGGTGGCGCGGCGGCAGGCGACCAGCGTCTCGGCGCTGGGGGAGTCGCCCATGGCAGCCTGCCAGCGGCGGTAAAAATTGACCACTTCGTCCAGCGAGAGGTTCGCCTGGCTGTTGAGGTCCCAGGTCGTGGAGGTATAAAGACTGGTATGCGCCAGGTCAATGCCCGGCAGACCGTAGCGGCCCTTTTCCAGGTCCACCAGCACCGCGCGCCCCTCGGCGTCGATCAGGAAGTTGCCGGGGTGGGTGTCAAAGCTGATCAGGCAGCGGGCGGCATCGGGTAGCGCCGCTGGCAGGGCGTCCAGCTCGGCGCGGATGCGGTCGATGACGTCGCTGCTCAAGTCCGCCTGCTCGAGCCACTCAGACTGACGGGCGACTTCCTCGCGCATGGCCCGCCACGGATCCACCGGCGACAACAGCGGAGCGGGCTCATCCGGCAGTGGCAAGCGATGCAGGCTGGCAAGCGTCTCGGCGATGCGCGGCAGATCCTCCGGCAGTCGCGCCAACCGGCCGTCGATCGCCTCCACCAGCAGCCCACCCCGGGGCAGGGCGTTGCTGACCTCCAGCAGGCCGTGCAGGCGTGGAACCTGCCCGCCCTGGCTGGCGCGCGCGTAGCATGCCGCCTCGTAGGCCAGGTTATCTTCCGGCCCCAGGTTCATCTGGCTCTGCTTGGGCAGCCGCGCCACCCAGTCTTCGCCGTCGCGGTGGAGCCAAACATGGTCGTGGGCAAGCCCGGTATCCGCCATGGGCGAAAGCGTGCGGTAGGCGATCCCCGCTTGCTGTAATTCGCCCGCCAGCGCCTGTATGCGCGTCTCTGAGGGTGTCGGCATAGCACAATCCGTGTAAAAGCAGTATTCGATGCCACTCAGTGGCCGTTGTTGTACCAACCTTACACGGTTCAGAGAAAAAAAGGCCAGGACGCGACGGGGATGATCAACGCATACGACTTACCGCCTAGTTTTGCATGGGGATGTCGTCTTTCCAGCGAAAGCCGACGCCCCCGGTTTTCCAGACGCCATCGCGATTGAAGGGGTGCGGGCCGGCCAGGTTGATGTACTGCGGCAAGCCAAAGTGCGGCGCCAGGTTCTGCCTGGACTTGACCGTCACGCGGTCCATGATCCGCAGGCCCTGCTCCTCGGCGGACATGTGTGCCTCCGGCGCCGCCCGGTGCGCCAGCGCCCAGTTATCGATGTACAGCAGGTCGCCGGTGTCGTAGTGGTAGCGTATGCCGTAGCCCTTCTCGAACGACGCGTTCAGCAGGTCGTTGTAGTCGTTGAACAGCTGCTTCATCTCGTCTTCATTGAGCAGACGAAGCTGGTCGGTCGAGGCGGGATCCTGCTGCAGTTCGTCGATGGGGCGTCTGTCCTCCGGCAGCCGTTCGATGACCGCGCCGGTCATGCCCAGGTGCAGCCACACGCTCTTGCGTCCCGAGATCGGGTGGGTGTGGACGACGGGATGGCTCACCCCTGACGCGGAATTGACCGAGACAAGGCGCTCCCAGAAAGCCTGCTTTTCCTCGGGGAGCACGTCGAAGGCGGCGCCCTGGTGGGCGAAGTGGGTGCCGCCGCCCTGTTCGGGCGCCCGCGCCATATAATAGGCGGAATGCGAGAAGGTGGCGGCTTCGAAGCTGCCGTCGTTGTGCCACTGCGGGCCCACGCCCAGGATGCCGTAGCGGTTGTCGTTGGAGCAGCGGAAGACGTCCCGGTTCATGCCCGGCGTTGCCGGGTGGACGCCGTGAGTCGAATGGATTTCGCCGGCGCCCCACCACGTGCTGGCCTCTACCAGTTCATCCGCCGAAAGATCCGTCTGGTGCTTGAAGACGATGAACCCGCGATGGGCCATTTCCACTTCCAGGGCGTCGATGACGGGCTGGGGAAGTCGGGTGCGAACATCGGCGCCGTATATTTCAACGCCCAGCGGTTCCAGGGGCTTGACCGTCAGTCCCGCTTGCTCGAATAGCGACACGCGGTCAGGATCCAGCGGCGGTATTGTGGGTGGCGTGCTCAGGAACTTATCGGAGGATGTTGCCATAGGGAAGCGACCTCGATGGGTGAATGCTGGGCAGCGTCACTCGCTAGAGAGGGTGACCCGCCTCGGACCATCAGGATCAAATGATCCAGATCTTATGGGCAGGCTGTCTTCGGTTTTGTTCCTTATCCATTTCCCCTTGCTCGTCTAAAGCAGGCTCCCAATCGCAAACAGGGCACTCCAACGACGCTAAGCCCCCTGTCAAGCAGGGAGCAAGTCGGCAGTAGAGACACAAGTTGCTGTTAACGCGGTAAAGCGTCCTCGCCGATTTTAATCGGTTTGCCGTCTTTCCAAACCACAGCATAGTGTCCTAAACGCTTCTTGCGATCTAGTTCCTTGCTGACAGCCTGTTTCATTGCAGCAAGTGCTTGTTGCGCAAAGGGTGAGGGAGTGTGTCCGTCAGTATTCACGATGCGGCTACCTCCAGGAGGTGTTGGAAATGCTCATGCTGGATAATATGTCGGGTACAACCGTGTTGTTCAAATACCAGTTCAGGCTCCATGCCGCTGTTCATAAAACAAAGACATTCGTCTACCGCGATGCTATAGCGCATGAACAAGTTTGCAAGGCTACGAGGAAAACGCCGTTCTATATCCCTCTTCGGAATGTTATGCCCGCCATGTGAAACTCGCTCAGCAACCCGCATATGAGACATCTCAACGCTGGGTAACGCCAGGTAAAATAGCACTACGCGCCATCCACTTCTGCGTAACTGATTAATTCTATGGAGATAAGTGATACCCGAAAGCGTGGTCTCGAAGGCAAAGTCTTCATTTGCTTTGACACACCAATCAATTTCTTTAAGAAATAACCGGCTTGCCGCCATCAGCTCCTTCTCAGGGGCGAATGGCGAAAGACCTGCGGCAATGAGGTCGGCATTGACAAAGCGGGAGCCATTGGCGACTTGCGGTAGGTACTCAAACGCAAACGTTGTTTTACCCGCTCCGTTTGGGCCTGCAATTATCCAGCAGGTAGGCATATGCAAGCTCCAAATGGAAGCGGCGCTCCTCGGCACCGCTTTTGGGTTTGGTAATAACTAGAGGCTACAAAGCCGCAATCTTCGCCTTTTGCTCTTCAAGCAGCTGCTTGGCGGCCTGGAACTCGGCCAGCTTGCCGCGCTCCTTTTCCACCACGGCGTCGGGGGCTTTGGCGATAAAGCCTTCATTGCCGAGCTTTTTCTCAATACCGCCGATCAGCTTGTCCTGCTTGTCGATCTCCTTGGCCAGGCGCTTGAGCTCGGCGTCCTTGTCGATCAGGTCGGCCATGGGTACCAGCACTTCCATGTCGCCCACCAGCTGCGTTGCCGAAAGCGGGGCGTCGTCGGGGTTGGCAAGCCATTGTGCGCTTTCCAGCTTGGCGAGCTTGGCCAGGAAGTGGCGGTAGCTTTCAAGCCGCTCGGCGTCCTCGTCCTTGCCTTTGGTCAGCAGCACGTCCAGCGGCTTGCCGGGGGCGATGTTCATCTCGGCGCGGATGTTGCGCACGGCGATGATCACGCCCTTCAGCCATTCGATATCCCGGGTCGCCTGCTCGTCGATCTTGCTGTTGTCGGCTTCCGGCCATGCCTGGTGCATGATCGACGCATCGTCGCCCATGTACATGCCCGCCAGGGGCGATACCCGCTGCCAGATCTCTTCGGTGATGTAGGGCATCATCGGGTGGGCCAAGCGTAGAATGGCTTCGAGCACGCGCACCAGCGTCCGGCGCGTGCCGCGTTTGGCTTCCGCCGTGGCATTTTCGTCCCATAAAACAGGCTTTGAAAGCTCCAGGTACCAGTCGCAGTACTCGTTCCAGACGAACTCGTAGAGCGCCTGGGAGGCGTGATCGAAGCGGTACTCGTCCATCGCCTTGGTCACTTGCGCTTCGGTTTTCTGCAACTGGGAGATAATCCATCGGTCGGCCAGGGAGAGTTCGACCTCGTCGCCGTTGGTGCCGCAATCTTCGCCTTCGGCGTTCATCAGCACGTAGCGCGAGGCGTTCCACAGCTTGTTGCAGAAGTTGCGGTAGCCGTCCAGACGGTTCATGTCGAACTTGATGTCGCGCCCGGTGGTGGCCTGGGAAAGAAACGTAAAGCGCAGCGCGTCGGTGCCGTGGGCTTCGATGCCGTCCTTGAATTCGTCGCGGGTGGCCTTGGCAATCGCCTTGGCCTTTTGCGGCTGCATCATGTTGCCGGTGCGTTTTTCGAGCAGCGCGTCCAGGCTGATGCCGTCGATCAGGTCGATGGGGTCCAGCACGTTGCCCTTGGACTTGGACATCTTCTGGCCCTGGCCGTCGCGTACCAGGCCGTGTACGTAGACCGTCTTGAACGGCACTTCGTCGGTGAACTTGAGCGTCATCATGATCATCCGGGCCACCCAGAAGAAGATGATGTCAAAGCCGGTGACCAGCACGCTGGTCGGGTGGAAGGTCTCAAGTTCCGGGGTTTGCTCCGGCCAGCCCAGGGTGCCGAAGGTCCACAGGCCCGAGCTGAACCAGGTATCCAGCACGTCTTCGTCCTGCGTCAATGTGACATCAGGGCCGAGTTCGTGCTTCTCGCGAGCTTCGACTTCCGTGCGTGCAACATAGACATTGCCCGCCTCGTCGTACCAGGCGGGAATGCGGTGGCCCCACCACAGCTGGCGGGAAATGCACCAGTCCTGGAGGTCGCGCATCCAGGCGAAGTACATGTTTTCGTAGTTCTTGGGCACGAACTGGATGTCGCCGTTTTCCACCGCTTTGATAGCGGGCTTGGCGAGGGACTCCACGGCGACAAACCACTGGTCGGTCAACAGCGGCTCGATGACGTCGCCCGAGCGGTCGCCGTAGGGCATGGTGTTGTTAACGGCCTCTACCTGCTCGAGCAGGCCCAGCGCGTCCATGTCCGCGACGATCAGCTTGCGTGCTTCGAAGCGGTCGAGTCCGGCGTACTTGGCGGGCAGGCTGGCGTCTTCATCCGGCTGGGGAGTGCCTTTCAGGTCGAATATCTCGGCCTGCTCGAGGATCGCCGCATCCTTGGAAAAGACGTTGATCAGCAGGTGATTCTGCCGCTTGCCGACTTCGTAGTCGTTGAAGTCGTGGGCCGGGGTGATTTTCACACAGCCCGAGCCTTTATCCATGTCGGCGTGTTCATCAGCGACGATGGGAATACGGCGGCCAACCAGCGGCAGCTCGATATACTTGCCGACCAGCGAGGCGTAGCGTTCGTCTTCCGGATTGACCGCCACGCCGGTATCGCCCAGCAGGGTTTCCGGGCGTGTCGTGGCGACCACCAGGTAATCCTTGCCGTCAGCGGTCTTGACGCCGTCGGCCAGCGGGTAGCGGAAGTGCCAGAAGCTGCCCTGCTGCTCCTTGTTTTCGACTTCCAGGTCGGAAATCGCGGTGTGCAGCGTCGGATCCCAGTTGACCAGCCGCTTGCCGCGATAAATCAGGTTGTCCTCGTGCAGACGCACGAACACTTCCTGCACGGCCTTGTAGAAGCCGTCGTCCATGGTGAAGCGCTCGCGGGACCAGTCGACGCTGGCGCCCATGCGGCGCAGCTGGCGGGTAATGTGGTCGCCGGATTCTTCTTTCCACTCCCACACCTTGTCGATGAACGCGTCGCGACCCAGGTCGTGGCGAGTTTTGCCTTCTTCGGCCGCAACCTTGCGCTCGACCAGCATCTGCGTGGCGATGCCGGCGTGGTCGGTGCCTACCTGCCACAGGGTGTTGTTGCCCTGCATCCGCTTCCAGCGCGTCAGGGTATCCATGATGGTGTCCTGAAACGCGTGGCCCATGTGCAGACTGCCGGTCACGTTGGGCGGCGGAATCATGATCGAGAACGGCTCACCGCGGCCTGACGGGGCGAAACGGTTGTCGGCTTCCCAGCGCTCGTACCAGCGGGTTTCGATCTGCTCAGGTTGGTAGGTTTTTTCCATGGATTGGCTCACCGCAACGATGCTCCCCGCAGGGAAGCATGGAATTCATAAAAGGGGTCGAAAAAATGGCGACAAGTATAGCGCGATAAGGGGGGAAGCGTCAGGCCCCTGCCGGGCGACGGTTCAGCCCGCGCATGGCGATGAGCCCAAGCACCGGCCCGGGCAGCAACCACCAGATAACGCCGAGGCCCTGGCTACCCCACAGTGACGTGACCAGGGCGATCGACGGGATGGTCAGGCCGAAGCCGATGGCATTCATCATGGCGAGTGCTGCCCCCAGCCGTTCGGCGGGGGCAGTGGCCGAAGCCAGCGCCGAGAACTGCGCCGAATCGGCGATCACGCTCAGCCCCCAGACCAGCAACAGGGCGATCAGCAGCAGCGGTGGGGCGGCGCCGATCAGCGGGTAGATCAGGCATAGGGTGCCGGAGGTAGCCAATGCGACAAACGCGACATGGGCGCTACCCACCCGTCGGCTCCAGCGCCCGGCAAGTACGCAGCCGGGCAGGCCGACGGCGATGATCGCAAAGCTCAGCCACGGCTGGGCGCTGCTGCTGGCGCCGAGACGCGTAAGCTCCCGGGTGACCAGGAACGGTACCAGCGCCCAAAGGGCATACAGCTCCCAGCAATGGCCGAAGTAGCCCAGCGCCGCCGCGCGAAAGTCCTTGTGTTTAAACGCTGCCAGCCCCGCCCAGGGCCGCCCGCCATTGGCTTTGGCAGGGAGGTGCGGGCCAACGCCCAGCTTATAAATCATCAGCGCGGCGACCAGCGCGAGCAGCGAGGCAAGCAGTAGCGGCCATTGCCAGGGCAGGCTCAGGGTGAGCCCGCGCAACAGGTGCGGCGAGGCGATGCCCAGGGTCAGCATGCCGACCAGCCAACCCAGCGCGGCCCCGGCGTGGCTGGGTGTCCAGCTGACTACCAGTTTCATGCCCAGCGGATAGATCCCCGCCAGGCAAAGCCCCGTAGCAAAGCGGGCCACCGCAGCCAGCGTGACGTTATCCGCCACCGTGATGAACGCCGCATTGATCAGCGCGCCGAGCACGGCGGACAGCGCGAAAAGGTGGCTGGCGCGGACACGGTCGGCAAGGCCTGTTGTGGCGATGAACAACGTGCCGCTGATAAACCCGGCCTGAACGGCAATCGTCAACAGGCCAAGGTCACGCCCGCTCAGCCCGACGGCGTCCTGCAGCGCCAAACCCACGCCATTGACGCTGAACCACAGCGAGGTGCCGAACAGCTGGGCGATGACGATCGTTACAAGCGGGTAGCGCGTCAACAACACGTTTACGTCTCCATGAGGGTAAGGGGCGGGGCGAGGCCTCGCTGATGGTAATCAACAATTGGCCGTTACGAAGAATTTTTTGAAAACAGCATTGTCGGAATGCGAGAGTACAGCAAGATCCGTCAGGAAAGTGTCGGGTAAGCAATTCACTTTGTACGCAATTGGAGTTTTTGATGCAGGTAGCCAAGTTTTTCGCGCCGGCAGTTGCCGCACTGGCGTTCAGTGTTCCCGCCATGGCTCAGCAAATGGGCGGCGGTGCCCCCAGTATCGATGACCAGGTTAACCAGCTCGACGAAATGCTGGATCTGGATGACGGCCAAAAGGAAGAACTCAGCGGTCTTTTGACCCAGATGCAAGAGGAAAGCACTGCCAAGCAGCAGGAAGCCCGGGAGCTGCAACAGCAACTCAGCGAGCATGTCCAGCCCGACTACGATGAAGCGGCTATTCGTGCGGATGCCGAGCGTCTTGGTGACCTGACGGCCGAGATGACTGCTGACAGCGTCATTATGCAGTCCCAGATCGCAGACGTGTTCACTCAGGAACAGCGTGACCAACTGGATGAAGCCATGGCTCAGCGGCAGAAGCAAATGCAGCAGATGCAGGAGCAGATGCGGCAACAGCAGGGAGGCTAAGGCGAAGACGCCTGGTAATGATGGGAAGCAGAGATGTAGAGCTGTAATGGAGAGCCGGTCAGGTAGATTGCCTGACCGGCCCGATAGCGACTGTCTTCTCCATTGATGACCCCGCCACGTGCGGGGTCTCGCGTTTATGACGAGTGGACTCGTTCATTTACCCCAGCTTGTGCGGCACGACCTCATGGCCGAGTTCTTTATAGCGCTGCCAGCAGGCGCGTTTGGCGACCAGTACCTGCTGGTGCTGATTGATGATTTCGGCAATCCGCGCGTAATGCTCAACGCCCTCGGGAATGTCCGGGTGCAGGTTGAGCAGGGCGGTGTCTGCGTGGGGCGTCGGCAGCGTTTGCCAACCCAGGGTGATCGGCACGCTTTCCGCCATGTCGCTGTCCTCCAGCGCATGGGGCAGGTAGGCGTCGTCGCGAAAGCCCCACAGCGCTTCGTCGGCCTGTTCCGCCAGGGCTTTATCCTCGCAGTGAAGGTGCAGCCGGTAGCCCTTGCGGTGGATGGTCTCGGCCAGCTTGCAGGCAAACTGCAGGCGTGCCTCCAGCGTCGTGTCCGGCAGGATATAAAAGTCGATGCGCGCCATGGCGAGGTCCTGGCTGGGCGTCCTGAGGTACGTCGCCGCTGAGGGCAGCGGCGACGCAAACGATGACGGATGACTAGGCCAGCTGGGTCAGCCAGCCGTATTTATCGTCGCTGCGCCCGTATTGCAGGTCGAGCAGCTTGGTGCGAAGGCGCTTGGCCACGTCGTTATTGCCGCCCGCCGTGAGACGGATGCGCTCGTCCTCGCTGACCAGTTCGCCCACCGGGGTGATCACCGCTGCGGTGCCGCAGGCGAACACTTCGGTGATCTCGCCGGAAGCCGCCCCTTCACGCCATTCGTCGATGCTGATGGGGCGCTCCTCCGGGGTCAAACCCTCGTCTTCTGCCAGCGTCAGCACGGAGTTGCGTGTGACGCCTTCCAGAATGGTGTCGGTCAGGCGCGGCGTGACCAGGCGGCCATCCTTGAAGACAAAGAACAGGTTCATGCCGCCGAGTTCTTCTATCCACTTGCTTTCCGCGGCATCCAGGAACGCCACCTGGCCGCAGCCGTTGGCGGCGGCTTCCTTTTGCGCTGCCAGTGAGGCCGCGTAGTTGCCGCCGCACTTGGCAAAGCCGGTACCGCCGGGGGCGGCGCGCTTGTAATGCGACGACAACCAGATCGATACCGGCTCGATGCCGCCCTTGAAGTACGCCGCCGCCGGCGAGGCAATCACGTAGTAATCCACCTCGTGGGCCGGGCGTACGCCAAGAAAGGCTTCCGAGGCGATCATGAACGGGCGCAGGTACAGGCTGCACTCGTCGGCATCGCTGGACGGCGTGGGCACCCAGGCGTGGTCCTGGGCGAGCAGGGCTTTCAGCGAGCCGATGAAGTCCTCGTCGGAAAGCTCGGGCAGTGCCAGGCGGCGGGCGCTGCGCCGAAAGCGCTCGGCGTTCTTCTCCGGGCGGAAGGTCCAGACCGTGCCGTCGGCGTGGCGATAGGCCTTGATACCTTCAAAAATCTCCTGACCGTAGTGCAGCACTGAGGCGGCGGGGTCGAGGGTCAAGGGGCCGTAGGGGCGAACCTGGTGACCATGCCACTCGGCGTCGATCGTCCAGCGAACGTGGGCCATGTGATCGGTGAAATACTGCCCGAAGCCGGGGCTTTTCAGGATGTTGTCGCGAATCTCGTCGGCCGTCGGCTGATTGGACGGCAGGGCTTTAAATTGCGTATCAGAACTTGCAGTGGGCACGGCTGTTGGTCTCCGCTGGCAACACGCCTCTCGGGGCGAACACTTGGAATAAGATGAAAACAGGCGCACCGAGTCGTCCTCCGTACGCCTTGATAGATTCAGGTTTAACGGTTGTAGCGCCTAAAGGCAACCGCTGGTTGTTTAGTCGTCGCCATTTTCAACCTGGACGTCGTTTTCCCGGTCCAGCAGATATTGGGTGAGCAGGCCGACGGGGCGGCCGGTGGCGCCTTTCTGCTTGCCGGAATGCCAGGCCGTGCCGGCAATGTCCAGGTGTGCCCAGGGGAAACGGTCGGCAAAGCGCGACAGGAAACACGCCGCGGTAATCGTGCCCGCCGGGCGGCCGCCGATATTGGCCAGATCGGCGAAGTTGGAGTCCAGCTGTTCCTGGTACTCGTCCCATAGCGGCAGGTGCCAGGCGCGATCCCAGGCGGCATCGCCAGCGTCGAGCAGGTCCAGGGCCAGGTCGTCGTCGTTGGACAGCAAGCCGGTGGCGTGGTGGCCAAGCGCAATGATGGCCGCCCCGGTGAGCGTGGCGATATCGACCACGCTTGCCGGCTTGAAGCGTTCGGCGTAGGTCAGCGCATCGCACAGCACCAGACGGCCTTCGGCGTCGGTGTTGAGCACCTCGACGGTCAGCCCCTTGAGCGTGGTGATGATATCGCCGGGTTTGGTGGCGGCGCCGTCCGGCATGTTTTCGGCCGCGGCAACGATAAATACCAGGTTCAACTTGGGCTTGATCGTGAGAAGTGCTTTGACCGTGCCGAATACGCTGGCGGCGCCGCCCATATCGAACTTCATCTCGTCCATGCCTTCGCCAGCCTTGAGCGAAATGCCGCCGGTATCGAAGGTGATCCCCTTGCCGATCAGGACGTGGGGGGCTTCATCCGCGTTCTCGGCGCCATTGTAGCGCATGACGATCAGGCGGCTTGGCTCTCGACTGCCGCGCCCGACCGATAGCAGGGCGCCCGCACCCAATTCGGCAAGCGCCTCTTCGTCCAGAATATCGACCTCAAGCGCGCCTTGCGATTCGCGGCCAAGCTGTTCAGCCTGCTCGGCTAAATAGCGCGGCGTGCAGACGTTGCCCGGCAGGTTGCCCAGGGTGCGCGTATAGTTGATGCCCTGGCCGATGGCGCTGCCTTGGCGGGCGCCCTGTTGGGCGATGTCCGCATCGGCGGCGCTACTGATCATCAGGGTCAGCTGCGCGAGGCTCTGGGCGGGCGCGGGGGTGCGCTTGAACTGCTCGAAGCGATAGCTTGCGCGTTCGATGCTCTCGAGTACCTTACGCGCTTTCCAGCCGGTATCGCGATCAACCAGCGGAACGTCGGTGAGCATCACGCTGGCGTCATCGATGGGCAGTTTTACCAGCGCCGCCATGGCCGCATCCAGCGCCTTCAGGTACGCTGCTTCCTGGCATTTTTCGCGCTCGCCAAGGCCGACGAGCAGCAAGCGCTGAGCGCCCAGGCCGGGGGCATAGGGCAGTAGCTGAACGTTGGCCAGGCTGGCATCAACGTCGCCACGCCTGACGAGCTGGCCAATCAGCTGCTCGCTGGCATCGTCGAGTTTCGCCACGGCAGGCAGTAAATCGCTATCTTTATAGACGGGTACTACAAGGCAAGCCGTTTCTATTCTGGCCGGATTGGCCGTCTGAACGGAAAATTCCATGACGTCTCCAACAAGACAAGCATTGAGGTATTCAGGATAATGGCCCCAGTGTAACCAAGCCCTGCCGTCATTGCATGACATCCTGCACGACCAGCCGGAGAGCGTGTTGATCTTATTTCGCTATTTGACCCGAGAAGTATTGCTCACCATGTCTGCTGTGGCGGGCATCTTGCTGCTGGTGATCATGGGCAGCCGCTTCATCCGCTATTTCTCCGATGCCGCAGAGGGCGACTTCCCGGTCACTATCCTGGGCAGCCTGATGGTGTATCACCTGCCGGGCTTCATGGAGCTGATCCTGCCGCTGGCGTTTTTTCTGGGCATCCTGCTGGCCTACGGGCAGCTATACATGAACAGCGAGATCACCGTCATGGTGGCCTGCGGCATGAGCCCTGGACGGCTGTTGAAGGTGACGCTGCTGCCTGCTTCCGCAGTGGCCGTGGTGGTCGGGGTGTGTAGCCTGTGGCTGACGCCGGCGGGGGCGCTGCAGACCGCGGCGACGATCGAGGAGCAGGAAAGCCGCCTGGACGTCTCGGTATTGGCACCCGGCCGCTTTCAGGAGTTCGGTGGGGGGCGCACCGCTTACATCAAGGATTTCAGTCGCGATGGGACGGAAATGCAGGAAGTGCTGATTCATGAGCATCATCAGCCGGGTGATGACGGCACTCACGACTATGTGACACGGGCGTCGTCGGGCTATCAGGAGACGCGCATGGAAACCGGTAGCCGCTTTCTGGTGCTCAATGACGGTGAGCGTTACGGCGTGACCCCCGGGCAGCGCAACGCCGAACGCTTGACCTTCGAACGCTACACGTTGCGCCTGGGGTTGAGTCGCGACCGCCAGGAACTGGATTCAATGGAATACGCCACCACGGCCGCCCTGTGGCGCAACGACGATGATCGCGCCCAGGCTCAGTGGCAGTGGCGGGCAGGGTTGCCGCTGATGGTCTTTGTGCTGGCAATCATGGCGCAGCCGCTGTCGCGGGTGAACCCCCGCCAGGGGCGCTTTGCCAAACTGCTTCCCGCCGTCTTCCTGTATGTCGCCTACCTGAGCCTGCTGCTGGCTGCTGTCGACGCGGTGGGTAGCGGGGCCTGGGCTTCCACGCTGGGCATCTGGCCCGTTCATGGTGTCTTTCTAGTGCTGGGTCTACTGCTGATCTGGCGCTCGCAACGCAAGGGGATGCGCTGATGCTGAATGCGCTCACCGTCACGGATCGTCTCGACCGCTACATCGCGCGCAATGTGCTGGCGGCGATAGTTGTGGTGCAGTTCGTCCTCTTGGGGCTGGATATCACCATCGCCTACATCGATGACCTGGGCGATGTGCAGGCAGGCTACAGTGCGCTGGACGCGCTGCTTTATCTGCTCATGCGCACCCCCTGGCGGTTTTATCAATACGCCCCGGTGGCGGTGCTGATCGGGGCGCTGATTGGCCTGGGCAGCATGGCCTCCAGCAATGAGCTGACCGTGATGCGCGCCGCAGGCCGCTCGCTTGCGCGTATTGTCTGGAGCGTGATGAAGCCCGTGCTGCTGGTGGTTGTCGTGGTGCTGCTGGTGGCGGAGTATGTCAGCCCGCGTACCGAACAGTTCGCCGAAGCGTGGCGGCTTGAAAAGCTGCAGGGTGAAGGCGCGATGCTGACCAGCCGCAGCGGATGGCAGGTGGAGGACGACAGTGTCTATCGCTTTGGGGCCATCCGCGCGGACAACGTGGTGCTCGACCTGACCCGCTATCGCTTCGATGACGAGCGCCTGGTCGAGGCCACCTACGCGCGCCGCGCCAACTGGAACGATGGTGCCTGGCAGTTGGAGGACGTGGCTACGACGCGGATCTTTGACGACCACACCGAGTCCGAGCAAGTCGACACCCAGCGCTGGGAAACCGACTTTACCCCGTTGCAGCTGGAGCGCCTGCTGCGTTCGGTGGAAAGCCAGGCGCCCAGCGAGCTATGGGCTTACGCCCGCTTCCTGGAAGATCAGGGCCTGCAGGCGGATCAACCGCTGCTGTATTTCTGGCAGAAGCTGCTCATGCCGCTGACCATGGGGTCACTGGTGTTGATCGCCGCATCGTTCGTGTTCGGCCCGCTGCGCACCGTGGCGGCGGGTACTCGGGTGTTTTACGGCGTGGTGACCGGGCTGGTGTTCAAGTACGTCCAGGATCTGCTGGCCCCGGCGTCGACGCTGTTTGGCTTTTCCCCCGTGTGGGCGGTTCTGGTGCCGACGCTTGCTTGCGTGGTGGTGGGCGTTTATTTCCTGCGCCGTAACGGTTAGGGGGAAGGCGTTCCATGGCCAAGCGACACTTTGCCCAGCCGACGAATACAGGTCCTGCCGGATTAGCCTCGCGCCTGGGCGCCATGCTTTACGACGGCTTGCTGCTGGCGGCGATCTGGATCGCCGTGACCGTCGCCCACCTGGCTTTTTACAGGTTCGTAGTGGGCCAACCAGCCGAGGATATCGGCACCTCCGCCGTTGATATCTGGAGCCTGCGGCTTTTGCTGGTGCTGTTTACCACGCTGTTCTTTGTCTTTTGCTGGCGGCGTGGAGGCATGACGCTGGGCATGCAGGCGTGGCGGCTGCGGGTGCAGACCCTCGAAGGCGAGACCATCTCCGTCAAGCAAGGCCTGCTGCGCTGTCTGACGGCTTGGCTGTCGCTGGCGGCGCTGGGCATCGGTTATTGGTGGGTATTGGTGGATGGACAGCGGCGCAGCTGGCCGGATATCGCGTCCAAAACGCAGACGGTTCGCCTCCCCAAGAATTAATTTTTGTTGCGGCATTACTCGGAAAATTATGCGCACCAACGACTTACTGAGCGCTGCACGGGGCGTGAGGTAAATTGCTACTAAAGGCTATACATTTCTACTTGCAAAGATGTATGCGAATCATTTACATTCATCTCATGAACTTTATGAGGTGCAGCCATGTACGTATGTGTGTGCAAGGGAGTAACCGACCACCAGATTCGCCAGCAGGTGAGCGACGGAGCGCGCAGCTGGCGAGAAGTGCGTGAAGCAACTGGCTGTGCCACCCAGTGCGGCAAGTGTGCCTGCTTTGCCAAATCGCTCACCCGCGAAGCGGTTTACGAAGCGCGTCTGGAAGCCAATATGGATCTTGCCTACGCCGTGTGACGCAAATCTTTCTTGTTAGAATTATCGTTAGCAAATATATGATTTACTTGAATTTTTAACGCCTCTCTCTATACTCCCATTAGCGGTGGGAGTATGCCTTTTGTGGTTCATGCTCCTTCATTAACGTAACTGCTTGATCGGCTTGTTAAACCGTCAGCATTACAGGGAAAAGGTGACGTCATGAAAGGTGATCCGAAAGTAATTGAGCATCTCAACATTGCCCTCGGCAACGAACTGGTTGCGATCAATCAGTACTTCTTGCATGCCAAGATGTACAAGGACTGGGGCCTGCAGGCGCTGGCCAAGTGGGAATATGACGAGTCCATCGAAGAGATGCAGCACGCCGATAAGATTATCGAGCGCATCCTGTTCCTCGAAGGCATTCCCAACCTGCAGGATCTTGGCAAGCTGCACATCGGCGAGAACGTCAAGGAAATGCTCGAGTGTGACCTGAAGATCGAGCATGATGGCCGTAATGACTACATTGAAGCCATTACCTACTGCGAAAGCGTCAAGGACTACGTGACCCGCGACATGCTGCGTGACCTGCTCGCCGACGAGGAAGGCCACATCGATCACATCGAAACCGAACTGCACCTGATCGAGCAGGTAGGTATCCAGAACTACCTGCAGCGTCAGATGCAAATGGCAGGCGACGAAGCCTAACGCTTCTTTCACGCCTCCATCACAAAACGGGCAGCCCTTTGGCTGCCCGTTTTGTTTTAGATCTTACGCATTGTTTGACGTCTTACTCAGCGTCTTCAGATTCCTTTGAGGCTCTCACGATACCGCAGGCGACGCGGCTGCCGCCGCCGCCAAGCGCTTCGGGGTCATCCGCGTAGTTATCGCCGCCCTCATGAACCATGAGGCTGCGTCCCTGCATTTCCTCGACGCTCAAGCGCGGTGCGAGGACGGGAAGGGTGGCGTTGCCGTCGTCATCCACGTTGAGCACGGGCAAATCCCCCAGGTGACCGTCGCCGTATGGCCCTTCATGGCGTTCGGTTTCGTCGGGGTCATAGTGGCCACCGGCGTAAAGGGCGGCGGTCATGTGGCCGCTGTCGTTTTCCTGGGCTTCGCAGCTGGGGTTCTTGTGCACATGGAAGCCATGGGCGCCGGTTCCCAGATCGCTGAGATCCGGCGTCAACAGCAGGCCGTGGTCAGTGTCTTCCAGCGTGATGCTGCCAATCGTTTCCCCAACGCCTTCGGCGCTGACCGTGTGCATGTCGACCTCCATGCTGTCACTGGCCTGAGCCGCAGAGGCAAGCAGTAGTGACGCGGCAACGCCACTCAGTAATGAAACATAACGCATGGTCGTGACTCCTTTTCCGGATCCGTGGAAAGTATTCGATAGGTACCCTCTTCAACGTAGTTGGCGAGCGGACAACCCGCCACCAGAGTATCCGCGCATCATAAGGATGACATTGACGCGTCCAGCCATGACAATAGGTCGCTACGTTTTTTCATGTTGTCGCGTCGAGGAACGCCATGCCGCCACTCAACGTTCTCTATCAGGATGAGCATCTTGTCGCGGTGCATAAGCCGTCGGGGCTTTTAGTGCACCGTTCGGCGCTGGCGCGAGGCGAAACCGACTTCCTCCTCCAGCGGCTGCGCAACCAGCTCGGTAGGCGGGTCTATCCGGTTCACCGGCTGGATCGGCCTACCTCCGGGGTCATGGTGTTGGCGCTGTCGTCAGCGGTGGCCGGTAGGCTCAGCGAGGCCTTCAGCGAGCGCCAGGTGGAGAAGCGCTATCTCGCCGTGGTGCGCGGCAAAGCCCCGGAACGCGAGCGCCTGGACTACCCGCTGCGCGAAGAAGACGGTACGCGGCCCAAGTCGGAAATGCCCGCCATGCCGACGATGACCGATATCCGCCGCCTGGATAGCGTGGAGCTGCCCGTCCAGGTCGACCGCTATCCGGTGGCCCGCTACTCGCTGGTCGAGGCGCGCCCCTTGACCGGGCGGCGGCATCAGATTCGCCGCCACCTGTCGCGGCGGGGCTACCCGATTATTGGCGATGCCAAGCACGGCAAGAGCGTGCATAACCGTTTCTTTGCCGAGCAACTGAGTGCGCCTCGCCTGTTGTTGGCCGCCACCCATCTCGCCTTTGACCACCCGCTGTTCGACAAGCGTGTTCAATTGAACTGCGCCCTGGACGACACCATGGTGGCGCTTTTCGATCACCTCGGCTGGGCCGGTCATTTGCCGCTGGATAGCGTGCGCACACCTCCCCCGACCACGCCCACGGCCCTGGAAACGCTATGAGTGACACAGTGATGCCATCAAGTACCCCATCAACGGCGCCTGCGCCCCCCGCTGATAGGGCGCCGGCCGCGTCAGATTACGATTTTCGCTTTGGCGGGATTCGCCGCCTCTACGGGCAGCGGGCTTTTGATACCTTTCGCCATGCCCATGTGGTGGTGGTCGGCGTCGGGGGGGTAGGGAGCTGGACGGTCGAGGCGCTGGCGCGCTCGGGCATCGGCAAATTGACGCTGATCGACCTGGATGATGTCTGCGTATCCAACGTTAACCGCCAGCTCCACGCGCTGGACGGCACCGTCGGCCAGCCAAAAGTGGACGTGTTGGCTGAACGCTGTCGCTTGATTGCCCCGGAGATTGAGATCATCGCGGATACCGCCTTCGTGACGCCCACCAACCTGGCCGAGCGAATCCCCGCTGATGCCGACCACGTCGTGGATGCCATCGACAGCGTTGTCGCCAAGGCCGCACTGATCGCCTGGTGCAAACGGCGCAAGCTGCCTATTACCGTGACCGGGGCAGCCGGTGGGCAAACCGACCCCACGCGCATTCAGGTAGCGGATTTGACCCGCACCGAGCACGACCCGCTCCTGGCCAAGGTGCGCTCGCGGCTGCGCCGGGACTACGGTTTTTCGCGCAACCCCAAGCGGCGCTTCTCGGTGGAGTGCGTCTACTCCGACGAACAGCTGGTGTACCCGAGTAGTGACGGCGAAGTCTGCCTGCAAAAGCCCGGCAGCGGCGACGCCACGCGCCTGGACTGCGCGTCGGGCTTCGGGGCGGCGGCCTTTCTGACCGGCACCTTTGGCTTTGTCGCCGCGTCCAAAGTGCTTGAACGACTCGCCAAGAAAGCCAACCTGCCAGCCGCCCAAAAAGCCGCTCAAGAGGAAAGCCAATGAACACCCCCGTTACCGGTATTTATCGCCACTACAAAGGCAGCCTTTACGAAGTGCTCGGCACCGCCCAGCACAGCGAAACTGAGGAGCCGCTGGTGGTCTACCGCGCCCTTTACGGCGACTACGGCCTCTGGGTGCGCCCGCTTGAGATGTTCACCGAAAGCGTCACCAAAGAGGGCCATCCCCAGCCGCGCTTTGCGCTGGAGAAGGCGTTTTAGTCAGGCGGATTCACCGTGTTAGACGCCTCCTGACGCCGTCCCTGCAAGGCGGCGTTTTTGTGTCTGGATCAGCGGCCTTGGCGACCTGCCGAACCAGGCTCAAGACATTCGCCGCTGACGCGATAAGCAAGCCTTCAGGAGACCTCCATGAATACCTTTGCACTTGCCAAGCGTACCGGGGCAGCCACGCCCGATGTGGCAGGCTTTTTTGATCCGCGTATCTTCAGCGTTCAGTACGTCGTGAGCGATCCGGCCACCCGGCGCTGCGCCATCATCGACCCGGTGCTGGACTTTGACGAGAAGGCTGGCGCGACCGCGACTCACCATGCCGACGAGCTGCTGGCCTATATAGACAAGGAAGGCCTGACCGTTGAGTGGATTCTCGACACCCACCCCCACGCTGACCATTTCTCGGCGGCCTACTACCTGAAGGAGAAGACCGGCGTGCCAACGGCGATTGGTCAGCAGGTCACCCAGGTGCAGTCGCTGTGGAAAGATATCTATCACTGGCCGGAGATGCCCACCGACGGTCGCCAGTGGGACACCCTGTTTGCCGAGGGCGATACCTTTCAGATCGGTGAACTGAGTGGCCGGGTGATGTTTTCGCCGGGCCATACGCTGGCCTCGATTACCTATGTAATCGGCGATGCTGCCTTCGTGCACGACACCCTGTTCCAGCCGGATTTCGGCACGGCACGGGCGGACTTTCCCGGCGGCGATGCCAAGGCGCTGTGGCACTCGATCCAGCAGATCCTCACGCTGCCCGAAGCCAACGGCAAGCGCTATCTCAAGGTTCCGCTGGATGCCCTGGCAGGTGCCGCCTGGGACTAGGCGAGATGGCGCATTGAACTTGGGTAGCGCTGCGCGTTGGAGAAATCGCCTGCACGCGGTAGCTTGTAGCGGACTATCTGCCCATCCAAGGAACGGTTATGCCCTCTACATCGCCGCAGCAGACGCTGAAATCCGTCTTCGGCTTTGATGATTTTCGCGGCGGCCAGCAGGCTGTGGTGTCGCGCGTGCTTGACGGCCACTCCACAGCGGCGATTTTCGCCACCGGCGCGGGCAAGTCGCTCTGCTATCAGCTGCCGGCGCTGCACCTGCCGCATCTGACGCTGGTGGTGTCACCGCTGCTGGCGCTGATGCAGGACCAACTGGCATTTCTGACTCGCCACGGCGTGGCTGCGGCGAGTATCGACTCCACCCAGGACCGCGAAACGACCCGTTCGGTCATGGAGCGGGCCAAGCGCGGCGAGCTGAAAATCCTCATGGTCTCGGTGGAGCGACTCAAGAACGAGCGCTTCCGGAATTTTCTCCGTCAGGTGGCCATCTCGCTGCTGGTGGTCGACGAAGCTCACTGTCTGTCTGAGTGGGGGCATAACTTCCGCCCCGACTATCTCAAGCTGCCCGACTACCAGCGCGACTTTGCCATTCCCCAGGTGCTGCTGCTCACCGCCACGGCAACGCCTGCGGTGATTGACGATATGGGCGAGAAGTTTGCCATCGCGCCGGAGAACGTCATTACCACCGGCTTTTACCGTGCCAATCTTGAACTGCTGGTATCGCCGACCATGGAAGACCGCCAGCAGCAGCTGAGCAACTGGCTTAAACCACAGATGCAGCCGGGCTTTGAGGCGCCGACGATTATCTATGTGACCCTGCAACAAACCGCCGAACGGGTGGCGAAAGCCCTGGCCGCCCAGGGGATAGCCGTTCAGGCCTACCACGCGGGCCTGGATTCAAGCCGACGGGATGAGATCCAGCGCCAGTTCATGAGCGGGGAGTCGCCCTGCATCGTGGCCACCATCGCCTTTGGCATGGGCATCGATAAGGGCGATATCCGCAACGTGGTGCACTATGACCTGCCCAAATCCATCGAGAACTACAGCCAGGAAATCGGCCGGGCGGGGCGCGACGGCCAGCCTTCCACCTGCCTGACCCTGGCCGGGCGGGAGGGTCTGCGGGTGCTGGAAAACTTCGTTTACGGCGATACCCCTGAATACGCCGGCATCTATCGCCTGCTGGAAGAGATCGCGGCGGCAGGCCAAGTACCGGATCGCCAGTGGGAGGTGCTGCTCAACACCCTTTCCCGGGACACCAATATCCGCCTGTTGCCACTGAAAACGCTGCTGGTGCGGCTGGAAATGCACGGCGTGATTGCGCCGCGCTTTACGTTTCTGGCCGAGTATCGGCTGCGCTACCATCTTGAACCGGATGCCCTGGTGAGTCGCTTCGAGGGCGAGCGGGCGGCCTTTGTGCGCCTCATCGTCGATAACATTCCCATCGCCCGCACCTGGGGCACGGTGGATTTTGACCGCCTGCACCAAGCGGGCCAGGCGCAGCAGATCGACGCCTCCCGCGCGCGCGTCATTACCGCCCTTGAATACTTTCAAGACAAAGGCTGGCTGACCCTGGAAGGCAAGCGGATGACCGACGTGTACGAGGTAAGCAATACAGGCTTTTCTCTTGAGACCCTGGCCAGACAGCTTTACAACGACTGTCTCACCCGGGAGCGCGCCGAGATCGAGCGGCTGAGCGCCATGCTGGCGCTGTTTGAGTCGCAGCGCTGCCTCACTCGTCGACTGGCCGAATATTTTGGTGACAACACCTTTGATACACCCGCCAATGCCGGGCAGGGCCGCTGCGGTCACTGCTCGGTGTGTCACGGCCACCCGGTAAAGCTACCGGATGCGCCGCCCGAGCCACCGCTGACGGCGGCGGATTTCCAGCGCTACGCCATGCCGCTGATCGAGCGCCACACCGAGCAGCTTGGCGAGCCGCCAAATGCCCAGCGGCTGGCGCATTTTCTGTGTGGCCTTGCCATGCCGGTGTTTACCCCGCTCAAGGCGCGAAGTCTTAATGGCTTCGCGGTCTTTGAGCAGCGTGCCTATCCCGAGGTGCGCGAATGGGCGGAAAGCCACCTGGGCCACACCGTCGGTTCTTAGTGCCGGTCACTCCCAGGCGGGGAAGGGGTCAGGTAGCTGCTGCCACGCCGCCATGCCGTCCAGCAGCTCAGCTTCGCTCAGCAGGCAGGCATCCAGCGCGTCGCGCATCCGGGCTTGATCAAGATGCTGGCCGATGAACACCAGCTCCTGACGCATATCACCAAACGGCGCCTGCCACTTTTCCATAATGAACTGGCGGGTCTCGGGGTCGTCCGGCCACTGGTGTTCAGGGATAGCTTTCCAGAAGACCCCGGCCATGCCGTGATGGGCGATGCCGCCCGCCTGGCTCCACTGGCCTGCGTAGCGCGGGCGCGTGGCGAGCCAGAAGAAGCCTTTCGAGCGCAAAAGGCCCTCCCCAAACCATTCGGCATTGAGCAGGTCGTGGAACTTCTGCGGATGAAAAGGCCGGCGGGCGTGGTAGGCGAAGCTACCGATGCCGTACGCGTCGGTTTCCGGCACGTGTTCGCCGCGCATTTCTTTCAGCCAGCCCGGCGCCAGTTGGGCGCGTTCAAAGCTGAACCTGCCGGTATCCAGTACCTTGTTCAGCGGCACGCCGCCTTGGGTGATGGGAACCAGCGCCGCATCGGGATTCAGCGAGTGCAGAATCGCCTTCAGTGTCTCCAGCGCTTTTGCGTCGATCAGGTCGGTCTTGCTGATCAGCAACACATCACAAAATTCGATTTGGTCGACCAGCAGGTCGGCGACGTTGCGCGCGTCGTCGTCACCCAGGCTCTCGCCCGCCTCGGCCAGGCTTAGCGCTTCGCGGTACTGGTCAAGAAAGTTGGCGCCATCCACCACGGTGACCAGCGTATCCAGCCGGGCAACCTGGGCAAGGCTCTGGCCACTGTCGTCTTCAAAGGTGAAGGTTTCCGCCACGGGTAGCGGTTCGGAAATCCCGGTGGACTCGATCACCAGGTAATCGAACCTGCCCTCACGGGCCAACTGGCTGACCTCTTCCAGCAGGTCTTCGCGCAGGGTGCAGCAAATGCAGCCGTTACTCATCTCCACCAACCGTTCCTCGGCGCGGTTCAGTGCCACCTCACCATCCGCCGTTTCGCCAGGAACGCCGCGTACCAGCGCGCCGTCGATATTCACTTCGCTCATGTCGTTGACGATCACCGCGACGCGGCGACCGTCGCGGTTGGCGAGGATATGATTGAGGACGGTAGTCTTACCGGCCCCCAGAAACCCCGACAGGACGGTGACGGGCAGGGGATAAAATGCAGTCATTGCGAGTATCTCTAAGTGGTTATTTAATGTTATGTGATAATATAACATTAAGTGCCCGTTTTGAAAGCCCCTTGTCATGAGCCTGATAGTCGGTAAGCGTCTAGCGCTTGTACTGAGTTGGGCAGTAGCCGCGCTGCACCTAGCGTCTCTACGTGGCGAACAATATGCGACCGCCCACGAAAGCGGCTTGGTTATCGAACACCGAAACAGGTAATCCTGGCGGGGCTCAGTACTCCTGAGTGCCGCCGGTGCTGCACTTATCAGTCGAATTCAGGCATTCAGGTGTCTTATGGCCATGCCTGATTTCAGGTTTTTAAATTAATCGACACAGTGTAGCGCTGAGTGGAAGACACCCTCTTGCAAAAGAGCCAGACTTTTAAAAAGCGTTGGCCGTAGGGGCACGATACGACCCCAATGTATCAACGTCTGGTATGCGACCAAAGATCGCTTAAAAATTACAACAGCAACGGCCATGAGTTAGAAAAATTGTTAGGTAAATGACACATGTTTTTAGTGACCAGAAACCCAATAAAAAACCATCTAAACGCATCGGGAGTTTTATCTTTATTTTATGCGTTAGTGGCTCAGACGGTGAGACTAAAAACACTAACTTTTGATTTTCTCTTTGACGGAGACCAGGCAGATGAAAACACATATAGCACCCGGGCCGCCCAATAATAGCGGTTTTACGCTAGTTGAAATGGCCATTGTGCTTGCCGTCATAGGCTTGATTTTAGGGGCGGTAATGATTGGCAAGGATGTTCAGCGTAATGCTGAATATACGAAAATTAAGCAAAAATTTATTGATCAGTGGGCAGTCGCTTATAACGCTTACTACCAGCGTATGGGCGTTCCAATCGGCGATAGCCAGACCGAGCCGCAACTGATGGTTAATGGTCAAGTATATATCGATGATAACAATAATGACCCGTCTGGTGGCGATATGGCCGACGCATCCGTCGACGAACTATGTGATGCAGATAGTGATGGTCTTCGCGACTATATGCTGCGTGCGGGCATTGAAATGCCGCCAGGGCGTGCTGAGGGGGCCGAGGATCGCTATGTGTACCTCGATACCAACGGCAACCCCCAGGAAATTCAAGTCTGCTTCAAGTGGAACCCTCCAGAGACGGTCTCGGGGTCGGGCAATGTCATGGTTATCAAAGGCCTTACACCGGATCTGGCCCGTTACCTCGATCAGGCGGTCGACGGGAAAGCCGACGCGCTCGAAGGCGCCTTTCGTGAAGCTGACGTCACCGCAAATAACAGCACAGGTACGCCTGGTAGCGAGTGGGGCTCGAACAACACCTACGACGTTGACGATGCTAGCGCCACCGCAACGGGAGCCGGTGAAACCCTGGATGAAGACCAGGTGGCAATCATGACCGCCCACTACAAGATGAACCAGTGATCAAAGGAGCTGTCATGCGCAATCCCAAACAACATCATAAATCGGCAGGCTTCACGTTAGTGGAAATGGCCATCGTACTAGCGGTGATCGGCATGATCTTGGGCGCGATTGCGATTGCCAAGGATGTGCAGCGCAATGCCGAGTACACAAAGATCGCGAACAAGTACCTTAATCAGTGGAAGCAAACCTACGATCAGTATTATCAACGCACGGGTGTGGTTCTGGGTGACTGCCAGCAGGCGCCAACCTACATGGTCAACGGATCTGAGACTAATTTCGATTCCGGTAGCGGTGATGTCTGTGGTCGCCAAAGTGCCTGGGGCGGCGGTAGCGGCGCTGCGGGTATTCCGGATAATTTCACTAACAAGGGGCTGCGTATCTGCAATGGTGCCGGCTATGCCGGTGGCGAAGATAATGCCGGCGCCGCTGGATTGGCTACCCAGAACCTGCGCGATCTCATGCTACGGGCAGGTATCGAGATGCCTCCCGGGCGGGGTGAAGGTTTTGAGGATCGGTACCTCTACCAGGACACTAACGGTAACGCCGCCGAGGTTCAGGTATGTTTTCAGTGGAATTCTGAAGGAACGCCTTCCGGGGCAGGCAATGTGATGGTGGTGCGTGGTTTGACCCCGGATCTCGCCCGCTACATTGATCAAATCATTGACGGCAAGGCAGACGCCCGCGAAGGCCGCTTCCGCATCCAGGCCGCTGGTCAGTCAGGTGACGATGGTGCCAATGCCCCCGGTTACCAGTGGGAGGCGAACAACACGTTTTCGCAAACCGATAACCCAACGGCGGCTACCGGTGGAGGAGGTGACCTGTCGGGCGATAGCGCTGGCGATACTGACGACGCTCTCGATGAAGATCGCGTTGCCTTGTTGACCGCTCACTGGAACATGGAGCAATAGCGGTGGCGCGCAAGTTAAAAATAACCTTGTTTAGCCTATTGCTGGCGGTGCTCGCAGCGGCTGTCTATCACGCTTATTCCGGTGTGATGGCATTGGCTGATGCAGGACACGCGGTTGCCACAGCACAACGGCAGATTACCTCGCTGGATAGTCGTCTTGATGCACTTGAGCAACGTAAAGCATATGCGGATTCCGTTGATACTCTGCTTGCCCGCGCCAGGCAACTGCAACTCGACGGGAGCCGCTGGAGTGAGCGGAAGATTCGCTTCAGCCGTGATTCGGTATCACGCGAGCGAGCGGTGGAACTCCTGGGTGCCACGGTCAGTAGTGCTCAATCCATCTTTATCCCCAATGCTTACGAACTCAGCGTACAGAACCCGCAGCAAGGTCTGTTCCAACCGCCAGGATGGAACGTTCGGGATGTCAATTTCGAACTCTCCGGCACCTTGCACCTGCTGCTGGAGGAAGCACCGCAATGAAAAGTGACATGATGTTAGTTGACGGTGATCAATGGCGGCTTTTTAACCTCCAGGCGCAGTGTGATGTGGTAAAGCCGTTCCCGCGTCTGGAAAGCCCCGCGCGTTTACTGGTTCACTTTGGCGATGCCTTTACTGGTTTGCTGCGCTTTGAGGGACAAACAAAATTTGCGCGGGCGCTGATTGAGCGGCAAGTTCGCAGGGAGGGGTGGATAGAAGGCCCCAGTCATATCGTTATACACCGCCTTTTCAAGACAAGTGGTGGCGGACAGGCTTTCTACACCGCCATCCCCCTTGACACCTGGCAACAGTTGCTCGATTGGGTTCGCCGCCAGCGTGATCATTGCCTGGTCTACCCGACCGGCGCCTTGCTGGCGGACGTCAACATGAACCAAGGACGCATTCTTCGTCTTGGCCGGCGCTTGCTGATGTTTGCCAGAGATAAACACGGCTTGGTGTTTGAAGACGTGTATAGCGCCACGACAGGCATGGACGATTTGCAACTGGCGGCACAGACGCTGGGTGCCAACATCGCTGAGCTTGACCGTCAAGCCGATCGACAGAATCGTCGTCGTTATGAATGGTTGACCGCTGCCGAAGAAGACGATGACGCGATCGACACAGCGATTATGGACACCCTCCAGCAGGCAGGAGACGTCAAGATTGATCGCGTTATGCCTCGCCGTTTCCGTACCCGGCAAGATTCTTCGGGTCAGGATGCTTTGAACCAGGGGGCTTTGAGCAGTGCACTCCCGCTTGCGCTCAATCGTCTTGGCGCCCGCGAAAGCAGCAATACAGGGGTAGAAAAAGTCGCCTGGTGGTCAGAATCCATGGCACCCGCCGTAATGACGACCATCGGTGTGTTGGCGATCGGCATTGGCGTCGCAGGGACATTTGCCCATCAGCTGGCTAAAGGCGAGTGGGCACAATCCGAGACATTGATGAGCGATGTTCGCGATAAGCGTACCGCTATTCAGCAGGTGCAGTTCGACGACTATTCCAGCGATCTCACGGAGCTTGCCAACTTTGCCACGCGACTCAATCAGGGCGCGCCCTATACGCCTACCCAGGTATTGGACAGCGTCCGGTCAGCAGCGGTCAGAGGGCTCACCATCTACCGAGTTCACTTGGAGTCAAGTCGACGCAGTGGCTATCAGTTGCGCGTGGATGGGGTATCTGATGGCGCTGATAGTGATGCCGTCAGGATATTTCTATCGACGTTGCGCGGCCACGGCTGGCGGCCAGTGCCACTGGAGCCCAGTGGCAGTGAGCCGGGCAGTTTTTCCTATCGCCTTGAGCCCGAGAGCCTGGATTTATGAAATATCTGTTTATCGGGTTCAACGCCATTGCCCTTGTTATCGTCGGTTGGGCGCTGACCGAACTTCCACAAAGTCGGCAGAGCAGCCAGCCCGTGGGGACTAGCCAGGGCTCCTTACCTGAAGTGACGCCTGTCAGCGATGCCGAACAGACACAGTTTGCCAACGCCAGTGGGATGCTGGAGAAGCTCGAAAGCCTAATGGCGGTAAGACGTGATGTTAACGTCAATAGCCTGTTGGCAATGGCGCAACGCCCGGATACCCAACCCGTCGTCGAGCAACATAACGCAACGGAGAGCCTTATCCGTGCGCCACTGCCGGATCGTCGCCTGACGCTTCTGCTGGATGGGCAGAGTCGCATGGCGATGATCGACGGCGCACTGGTAAAACCCGGTGACTCGCTCCCGGGGGGAGGCCGGGTAGTAAGGATTGACAGCCGCGTGGCGGTGGTTCGAGAGCGCGAAGGGCGTGAGCAAACGCTGCGCTTACCAGAGGAAGAGACAATGCGGCTAGGGACGCTGCGCAACGGCAATGGTGCAAACGATGTGGATTGATCACAACGAATTTAAAAAGGGGTAACCAATGAATCGCCAAGCGCTTTACGGTTTTTTGGTAGGTGTTGCGGTGCTTGCTGCCGCCATTATGTGGTTTTACGCCGTTGTAATGCCGCAACCCGTGCCGTCGCCCAGTGAAAACCTGCCCAGTGCGGAGAGCCCCGAGCCGACAGTATCGACCCGAGAGCCTGATATTAGTGAATCGCCAGCAGATGATTTGGAGCCTCCTGCCGTTGACTCCGATAGTGCGCCCCCGTTGTTTCCCCAACAGGCGTCGCAAGCGCCCAGCCAGACGGTGCCCAACGGCGTCATGGATGACATCGGTAATCCCATGGGAATTGCTGATCCGGGCGAGGTTCAGCGAATTCAGCGCGAACTTACCAACATGACGATGGCAGGTAATCCGTCACCTGAACGAGTGGCGTCGCTGCTTGGCGAGCTACGCGTCGCTATCGGACGCGATGAAGTGTCGGGCGTTAACCTGGCACGTCTTGAAGAAACGGTGCAAAGTGCCGGCCGTATTCAATCACTGGCCAACGAAATGCAATCCATTGCCAGGAATCCGAGCAAGGAAGATCAACAGCGGCTCCAGGAGATGATGACAGAAATGCAAAGGTTACAGGGCACAGTCTCAGTTAACGCCGACACCTTGAAAAACGTTGAATAGCGATGCGGCGTATTGGTGGATTAAAAGCGGCTAGCGGCTTCACCTTCGTCGAGCTGGCCGTGGTGTTGGCCGTGATGGGACTGTTGATGTGGACAGTCAGCGGACACTTTTTAAACGTTGGTGGGGTGCAGCAGCGCCAGGCCGCCGAGCGGCATGGCGAAGAAGTCAAGAGCGCTGTTCGAGCGTTCGCACTAGCAAATGCTCGGCTCCCCTGCCCGGATACCAACCATGATGGCCGTGCGAATGACTGCATAACAACGTCAACACACACCGGATGGGTGCCCTACGAAACGCTGGGTATGGCTATTCCCGATGCTTCAAAACAGGCGTTCTATGGCGTTTATCGCCACCCGGATAATGCTGATGCCGCGGCTGATGCCGACCTCGCCGTTACCCTGGATCGCAGCGGTGATGGTCGAACGAATACATTCGACTTAATCCGCGGCCTTAATAACGCTGTCGGCCAGAGTCTCAACACAGATCATATTTATGTGACGGGGGATGAAGGCAGGGAGGGGGCGATTGATTGTGCGGCGAACCCTGTCCGACATGTCGCCTTTTTTGTGGTAATGCCTTTGGACGATCGTGATGGCGACGGAGATCGCTTCGACTCCGTGCACACGGGATCTTGTGCTTATGCCCCGAGCACCGCCGCCGCCCATGACCGAGATGACGTGGTCATCGTGGAAGGGTTCAGTGTTCTGGTGGGGTGGCTGAGGTCGTCATAACGGGCATTGCCATGACGCATAACGGCCAGATTTTAGTGAATAAAAACGTGGAGCACCTAGGATGAATAGCGCCGTCAAACACGCAATGAAACGCTTACTGTTGCCGACCGCTGCGGCGATGGGGCTGTCTGGGTGTGCCAACCAGCCCCCGCTGAGCCTTGAGCATATGGAGGAGGTGGACACAGAGACAAGCCAGGAAGTCGCGCTGAACGCGGCAGCGGAATCCCGCAAACTTCTTGCCACCGTAGAGCGACTGCAGGCAGAGATCGAGCAGCGTTCTGAGGCCACTGAGTCAGCATCGGCGGAACCGGCATTTGATCCGTTGGAAGAGGAAACCTTGTCACTCAGCCTTTCCGATGCGCATATCAGTGATGCACTACGCGCATTGAGCGCCAATTCCTCGCTTAGCTTGATCATTGACCCGAGCGTGCTT
This sequence comes from Vreelandella gomseomensis, assembly GCF_031451645.1. Taxonomy (NCBI): domain Bacteria; kingdom Pseudomonadati; phylum Pseudomonadota; class Gammaproteobacteria; order Oceanospirillales; family Halomonadaceae; genus Vreelandella; species Vreelandella gomseomensis. Next base: position 132,760 of record NZ_JARWAI010000007.1, read on the forward strand.
GACCTTGAACAGCGGGCTACACTCGCGCTTCGCGATGTCAGCACCCGCGAGGCGCTTGACAGCATCCTTGACGTTTACAATGTGTACGGTCAAGTGCGGGGGCAGACCTTACGTGTGCAGTTGATGCAGGAAAAAATGTATCCGCTTGATTTCCTGAATACGGCAAGCGACCTGCAAATCAGCGATGGAGGTAACGTGTTTGGCGCTGGCACCGGCGCGACAGGGGGCGGTGGATCGGGAACCCTGCGCGGTAACCTGTCGTTGGACGCCAGTGGTGGGGGCTCTGAAAAGCCTTTCGAAGCGGTTGAAAGAAGCGTGCGCGCTATCATCGGCCAAGAGCAGGGTGACACGAGCGACGAGGCTGATACAGAAAGCGGGCAAAGGAGACAGGGGAGCCAACACACCAATTTATCGATCGACCCCTTGTCAGGCACGCTCTATGTCAAGGGTCGGCCCGATAAGGTAAACGCCGTTGATCAGTACATCAGTCAGTTGCAACACTTTGTTGGACGCCAGGTGTTCATTGAAGCCCAGCTTATCGACGTGCGGCTCAGCGATGGCTACCGGTTCGGTATCGATTGGACCCTATTACGCGACAACTTTGGAGGGGTTATCACGGGGGCCGCAACCCAGCTTGGCAGCACCACTGCCAATTTGCCCAACGCTGGCGGCGAGCTTCCTGGTACATCATTGACAATTCCGCAACAGAACCTGACCGACGGGAATGGTACTGGGCTGGGTATCGCTTATCGTGACAATAACTTTGGCGCGATCCTGCAAGCACTGGACTCCTTCGGCAGCGTTTCGGTGCTCTCAAATCCCAATATCCTGGCGCGCAATGGCACGCCGGCAATGCTCAGTGTCGGCACCACGTCGCGCTTCGTTTCCAGTAGTTCGGTAACCCAGACAGCCCCGGGGGGCGGCGCCACCACCACCACCGCTGATGTGGAAACCGACTCTGTATTTTCAGGCGTGATGGTCGGTGTGGTGCCTTTCGTGCGCGAAAATGGCAGCGTGGAGCTGCTGATACGCCCTACCCAGACCACCGTGGACCAATCGAGTCTTCGGCTTATCGATGTCGGCGGTAGTACCCGCGTTTCCTTGCCAGAGGTCAATCTCAAGGGGTTAACCACGACCCTGCGCCTGAACGATGGCGATGTTGTGCTCATTGGCGGGCTTATCGACCAGACCACCGACAATCTCGACGAAGGTGTACCTGGCGCTTCATCCGTCCCGTTTTTTGGCCGTCTCTTCGGTTCTCAGCAGCGCTTAACCGAGATCAGAGAGCTTGTGATTGCGTTGCGCGTCAGGGTGCTATGAGCAGGGTGACATGAACCTCATTGCTTTTCAGAACGCGTGAACCAAGCAGGTCACCGACAAGCTCGATTGATTAACCATTCCCGCCTTTGGCCAGTTCGGGGATGCCTACGGAGATTGCCGCCATGCCCCAACCCGACACGCAAAATAGCCAGCAATCGACTACCGCCGATCCACTGCAAAAAGCCGGTGCCAACAGGCTGGGTGACCTGGTGGTGGAAAAAGGCCTGGTGAACGCAGCGGAGCTGGAATTCGTGCTGCAAAAACAGGTGGTAGAAGGGGGGCGGCTTGGTAACCTGATGGTTGCGCACGGGCTGGCCACCCAGAAGGACATTGCCCGACTGCTTGCCGAACAGCATCGTCATCCGGCTGAATTCGCCGACATTGACACCTTGCCGGAACCACAGTCTCAGGCGACCGCGCCTTTCAATCAGGCCCTGTGCCTGTCCCGCGGCTTCCTGCCAATTACCCTGGAAAGCGAGACGCTCACAGTGATCATTGGGGATGGCAGTCCAGATGAGATTGCTGATCTCGTCCGGCGGCGTTGTGGCTGGCAAGTGCGCTTTCTCCAGGGTGAGTTCGCACGCGTCACCCGGGCCATCCGCCAGCACTTCTACTTTGCTGACAATCCGCCAGAACAAGTGATCAAGCGTGAGATCCGTATGCTTGAGCAAGACGTGGATCGGGTTTATAGCCCCGAGCGTCTGCTCGAATATATTCTCACCCTCGCTGTGCGCGAGCGAGCAACCGACGTGCATATAGCGCCAGCCGAGCACAGTCGCCATGTCCTCTTCCGGGTAGATGGTGTACTCCGGCCGATGTTCGGTCTATCGGTCGTACTGGATCGGTTGAACAGCTACATTAAACTCTGCTCGGAAATGGATGTTGCGGAGCAGCGCCTGCCGCAAGACGGTAGTTTTGCCCACGTTGTACTCGACCAACCGTTCACCCTGCGCGTCTCCACCCTGATTACCAAGCACGGCGAGCGCATGGTGCTGCGTTTGCTTCCCGAACGTAGCGACCTCGATAAGCTACAGGATCTGGGGTTTATCGGTGAAGACGTCGCGGAGCTATCACGCTTGTTTTCTCGTCCGCATGGAATGGTGCTACTCACTGGGCCAACCGGCTCTGGGAAGAGCACGACATTGCACGCGGCACTACGTATGCAGCCATTGATCGAGCGTAACGTACTCACGGTAGAAGACCCCGTGGAATACCGAGTGCCTGCGGTATGTCAGACCGAAGTCAACCCGCGCTCAGGGTATGGCTTTTCCAACGCCCTGCGGTATTTTCTGCGCCACGATCCTGACGTAATTCTGGTGGGCGAGATCCGCGATGAAGAAACCGCTCGGGCCGCCATCGATGCGTCCTCCACCGGCCACCTGGTGCTTTCGACGCTTCACGTGGGCAGCATTTTCGGCGTGGTGCCCAGGCTGAAACTCTTGGGTGTTGATGTGGAAACCATCGCGGAAAACCTCGTGGGTGTGGTCAATCAACGACTCGTGCGTCGTATCTGTCCCATGTGCAAGGTAGAAGCACACCCCACCACGTCGCAACGCGAATGGCTGGGGCTAGCGGCGGATCAGATCGTCTACCGGGGGGAAGGGTGTCAGCATTGCCGTGGCAGCGGCTATGTCGGTCGAATTCCGGTCTACGAAATTTTGCTCCCGGATCGCGATATCGCCGATGCCATTGCCGTCGATAGCTCTCGGGGTGAACTTCGGCGTATTGCCCAGGCCAGCGGTATGCGCTCAATCGGCGTGCTGGCGCGGCGGCGCATCACCGATGGGGAAACGACGCTGGACGAAATCTACCGTGCTGTAGGAGAAATCCAGCTATGACGGCGCTACGCACTTATTATTATCGCGTGCTGATGCCCCACGGGGGCGTGAAAACAGGGTTTTACCGGCTGGCGGTGGAACGAGACTTCTCCGTGCAGTTGAGGTTGGAACAGGAGCTTGATGCCACCGTCATCAGTCTCTGGCGCCTGCCGCGGGCGATGACGGCCACCTACGAAACGCTGCGCCAATTATTTCAACGTGAAATCTCCGCTGAGGATCTTGCCGGTTTTCTGCGCGACATGGGGGTCATGTTGCGTGCCGGGGTGCCCGCGCTAGACGCATTGCGGACGGTTATCAGTGAGGGCCAGACGTCCAATTCAAAAGGCATCGCGCGGGTCGCACGGCAGATGCACAAAGACCTAGATGCCGGTATTTCCGTCAGCGACGCCTTTGCCCGTCGCCCCGATGTATTCCCCGAGACCGTGCGCAACATGATGGCGATCGGCGATCAATCCGGCAATCTGGATCGCATGCTGCTTGAAAGTGCGGAACACACCGAACGCGTGCTGAATATTCGCCGCGATATCCGCACGGCGCTGATTTACCCCGTTTTTGTCTTCGCTACTATCATCGCGGTGGCGGTGTTCTGGATCACCTATGTCATACCCACCTTGGGCGATCTCTTCGATCAGCTCAATGCCGACATGCCAGCCTTCACTGTCAGCCTGATTGCCTTCTCGGAATGGGTGGTGGATCGCTTGCTCATGGTGGTGCTCGTGTTGGCAGCGCTGACCGTCGGAGGCATTTGGCTGGTACGCAATCACGACCCCACTCGTTACGCCATTCATACCATTGGGCACCGGTTGCCGGTGACGCGGGTGCTTATCACTTCTTCAGGAATGGCGGCCATGACGGAACACCTGGCAATTCTGGTGCGTTCCGGGCTGGACATCGTCACCAGTTTGGACATTCTCACCCGAACCACCAACGACCTGTACTACCGACGCCGCCTCATGCAGGTTCGTCAAGCGGTGACTCGCGGCGAGGGTGTGGCGTCTTCAATGCGGGCGGCTGGGGGCTTTCCGGCGATGACGGTTCGCATGATCGCGGTGGGTGAAGAAAGCGGCTCTCTTGACGAGCAGTTAAGTCATCTCTCCGCGGAGTACCGCAAACGTCTGAGTGTGGTCATTGCGTCGCTGTCGGAGATCATCAAGCCGGCGATCATTCTGGTCGCGGGGGGCTTGTTCTTCGTGCTGGTGCTCGCGCTGCTGATTCCGATTTACGACCTTATTCGGCAGGCAATGCAAATAGGAGGCGCATGACCATGAGCTCTTGCTCACCCCCAAGCTCGGCACGCCAGCGTGGCATGGGGCTCGTCGAGACGATGCTTCTCACCGTGGTGGTGGGTGGTGCCTTAAGCGCTGGTGCCCTGTGGCTGCAGGTTGACGTCGCCAGTGATCGAAAGCGCGAGCAGGCAAACGTCCTCGACCATGCTGACCGTGCCCTCGTCGGCTTTGCGACCGCCAACTACCGTTTGCCCTGTCCCGACACCAACGGCGACGGCCATGAGAACTGTGGCGGCAGTGCGAGCAAGGGTAGCTTGCCGTGGCGGGATCTAGGTATCGAAGACCCGGAACTGCGAGCCCGTATCCGCCAGCTTGCGTATATGGTCGACCGTCAGGGCAGCGACCTGACTCACGCTGATAATTATTTTACACCAAGTAAGCTAGGTACCGCAGAATTGCGCTCAGTCGATACGTCAGGGCTAGTGGGTTCTGCAGGCAACAATAACGATGTCCGCGACACGCCTGCGAATATCGCCACCACGGATTTGTGTGTCGCTATCGGTCAGAGTGCAATCAATGCAGGGGTTCAAGCCGGTGGCAGCCCAGTCGCTTACGCGATTGCCCACCCTGGTCATCGCGATATGGACGGCAACGGCCTGCTCTTCGACGGTGATAATGCCGACAATAATCAGCCCGTTATGGTTGCTCCCGGCGCTGGGGGCAGTGAGCGCTATGACGACAAGGTCATCGCCCGTGGCCACGCCAATCTTTCCGATGCCCTTAACTGCGGCAGCCTGGTACTTTCAGTGGAAGCGGTTTCGCTAGCGGTGACCGCAGTTGATGAGGTTCATGCACAGTTTCCGGCCATTCGAGAATCCGCCATCATCGCCGCCGTCAATGCCTCGGTAGGCATGGCAATGACTACTATCAACACCATCGTGGTGACGATTCAACTCGTCAACGCCGTTATTGAAATAACGGCGGCAGGCACGGCACTGGCTGCTGCTATCGGTACCTGCGTCGTTCTGGTCGGTTGTGCCGAGATACCGCACGCGGTGGCATGGACGGTTGCCGCTGGCGTCGCCGTGGGGGCAAGCGCTGCGGGCATTGCGGGTAATGTGGCTGCTTATGCTCTGCAAGCCGCTGCCTTTGGCACGACGCTTTCCGTCGCGGTCAGAGCCGGTGTTGATACCAATGATTTAGGCACCGAGGATCTTGATACCGACGAATTTGATACGGATCAAATTCAAGAAGCCCTCGAAGAAGCGGAAGAGAAAGCAGTACAGAGCTTAGAGGACGCTCGTGATGAGCGCGATGACGCTTGGGAAGCGCGTGACAATGCCTGCCAGGGCGGTACCGCCAATAACAACAACCTCGATAGCGCCATGCGTGATATTGCCGAGGAGATGGAGGATGAGATTGGTGATGACTCGCTTTTTGCCCTCATTGAAGCGGTTAAGCGGGAAGCCAAGGACCACCTGGAGGCGCAACTCGCCCTTGAACAAGCGATTGAGGCGTATGACAACGCCGAGCGTAATGATGACTTTGATGGAGACGACGAAAGCGGCGCGCCGGAGGCGCTCAGCGATGCGCGAGAAGAGGTGGAGGCGGCAATCGATGCAGAGATCGACAAGCTCGACGATCAGATAGCCAACACGCAGGATGATGACTTCAAGGAGCGCTTGGAAAACCAGAAAGCCGAGCTGGAAAGGCTTAAATCCGGCGGTTCGTCAATTGATCGGCAAGTTGAGGAAATAGACGCCTCTATTGCCAGCATTGAGAATGAGATAAGCGCCTTGGAAACACAACGAAACGCCTTAGACGAGGGGACAAGTGAGCGAGAGGCGCTTAATAATCGAATTGATGAACTCAACAACACCCTGAGTGAACTCAGAGGCCAGCGCAATAGCATCAAGCCCAACCAGGCTCAGCTACAAGCTGATATAGACAGTGCTGAGAATGAAGAGCGGCAGGCCCAGAACGATTTCGAAGCAGCTGCGAGTCAAGCGGTTTTAGGAGCCTTCGGCACCCGCTGTACCACCAACGACGACGGTGACGAAAGTTGTGACGTTTTCAACAAAATACCCGAAATGCAAAATGCCATCTATGGAGAAATCACTGTATTGGGCAGGAGAGGCGGTTACTACCGCCCAGCCCCTGACGGTTCGGATTCCGACGACGGGCCATTCTCGCGTTTCGAGGCTTGCTACGTGGCGGATATCAAATACCAGGAAACTCTGACCGTAGTGGAAGAACAAGAAAACGTACTGCAAATTGCGCGGGACAATCAGCATGACCTGGATAACCCGTCATTTGATGGCTCGGGTAGTTCGCCCAGCTTGTGGAATGACACGGATGCGATCATGGAAGAGACTGACCGCAAAGGGGGCAGCCGATGAAATCTGCACGCGGTTTTTCGCTGGTAGAGCTGGCCGTTGTCCTTGCGATTGTCGGGGCTATGGGCTTGGCAGGGCTGCGACTCATACCCGAGGCGCTGAACGTTGGCGGTGGTCAAGCCAGCAGCGTTGATTTGCGGCGTGCCCAAAGTGCCATTGAAGGGTTTGCGCTGGGACGGCAACGCCTTCCCTGTCCAGATACCAGCGGTGATGGCAGTGAGGATTGTAATGCGGGTAGCACGGGGGGAGGTGATGGGTCGCTGCCTTGGCGTACGCTCGGGCTGGATGACCCGGCGGTGCGCATTCGCTACGCAGCTTACCAGAGCAGTGCTCGGGATCTGACGGCAGAACGGTCGGCCAATGACTATTCACCTTATTTACCAGTTGGTGCGGGAGTTACACAGAACCCGCTTAATGGTCTCGATTTCTGCACTGAGCTAAGGGGCACCATGGGCGCCAGCGGCTTGACCGTTGGGACTGGCTCCCAGTCCACGGTAGCAGTCTATGCCTTGGCCCATCCAGGTGATAATGGACGCTTCCAAGGTTTAAATGCGGGTTCAGGGTTTACGTTGCCCGGGCAGCGCGGTGACAGCGATGATGTTGTCATCGCCGCCGGCCCTACTGAATTGGCCACGCGTCTTGGCTGTTCGCAACGGCTGGCGAAGGTGAACGGCTCTGCAGCCGCAGCCTATGCGGCCCATGATCTGGAGCGTACTGCCAACCTGTACGTTGAGTTCAGAGATCTGGCCTTATTCGCCCGTCAGGGTAACGTCGAGTCCGCCATCGTCGGCGTGTCGCTTGCCAGTGTCAATCTTGCCAATACCATCGGCGCTCAGGCGGTTTCTATTTCCGGCGCTACTTCAAGTAAAGGCGCGGCAGCATTTGCTGTGGGGATGGCGATCGCAACGGTGAGCATCGCCATCTCGAATCTGGTGCAGGCCGGCATCGGGTTGGCAGGTGCCGAAGCAGCAGTACCCGTCGCCGAGGGCAATTTGTCCAACGCCCAGACGTTTCATGACGAGGTCGAAGACGAGCGTCAGCGCCGCCTTGATGAGGCCGAGACCGAAAACCGTCGCGGGGTGCTGCCATGAACGCTACGTCGAGAGCTGAAGGCGGTTATTCGCTGCTTGAGCTGAGTGTTGTGTTGGCGGTGTTGGGACTGATGGCAGTAGGCTTTGTTAGCTACTGGGCCGCCTCGGAGCGGGCTGAGATCGCCAGCGATCAGCAGGCGATGATGACCCGTGCGGAACAGTCCCTGGTAGGTTTTCTCTACGCCCGCTCCCGCTTGCCTTGCCCGGACACCGATGGTGACGGTCAGGAGAACTGCAGCGGGGGCTATCAAAAAGGCTTTCTCCCTTGGCGTACGTTGGGCCTGCCTGTGCTCGGTGCTGAAACACTGCGCTATGGCGTCTACCGCGATAGTGCTAATGGCTTGGATCTAGCCCGCGAGGCGCAGCGATTTGCCCCCCTTTTAATCGAAGGGAGCGCATCGAGTTCGGCGAATCTAGTGGATACCTGTTACGCGCTGGATGTGATTGCTGAGCAGCGCGTCAACGCGTCCGATAGCGCCAGGTTGCACGTCGGCGACGGAACCACAGAGCGTAATGTGGCCTATGCCCTCGCTTCCCCAGGCGCGACCGACAGGGACGGCGATGGCGACGTTTTTGACGGTCGCCAGTCACGATTGTTGCCGATATTTGATCGTCCGACTCGCCCTGGAAGTGCCACCTACGACGACCGCGTCGTGGCGGCGGGGTTTGAAGCGTTGGGGAGCTTTCTAAACTGCGGTGAATCGCTGGCAGCGATTGGTCATACTCATTTCAACGCGGCGAATGCATCGCGCATGATGGCGATTACTCTGGAAGATTACACGACGCTACTTCGTTTGCAGAAGGATCTCGCCGATGCGTCACTCATGTCAGCGGGCGCGGGCGTTGCTTCTGCCACCGGAGGCGCCATGGCGTCAGCAGGCGAAGTCGCGCTCTCGACTGCCCAGGCGATTGGCAGCTACGGCGCGCTTTCACCGGTGATTATTCCCGCCGTCGCCGCCGTGGTCACCAACTCAATTTCGATCGCCACCGCTGCCATCGGCTTTGCCGACGCAACGGCAGGCGTTGTAGCCGCTGAGGAGCGTGTCGACAGATCCGTTGCGTTACAAGCTCAAGCGCTGACTGTCGCCCAAGATATCGAAGGCAACGCCAAAGAGGCTGATAGTCGAGGCTTTTAAGGGAGCCGCCAATGACCTACCTCGCTGACTTAACTCAGGCCAGCTCATTAATGGACGGAAAACGTGTGGCGACAATGCGTGTAATTACGAATACAAAAGCTAGTGCTCGACGCCCAATGGCCGGCTTCACTATTCTGGAAATGGCGATCGTGCTTGTCGTGATCGGGCTTATCATCGGTGCCGTCACTATCGGCCAGGATGTATATCGCAACGCCCAGTACCAGCGCATCAACAGCACGTTTGTACAAAGCTGGCAGATCGCCTACGACGCCTATACGCAAAATACCGGCATCGTGCCGGGTGATGACGCGACTGCCCCCAGCGGTAAAATCAACAGCGACGGATCAGAGTTGTGCAATGGGCCAAGCAACGCGATGCTCAATGCGTTTCTCGCCGCCGGTATTGAGCTCCCTGAAGGCCGGGCAGAAGGACAGAATGATCGCTACGTTTATGAAGATGCAAACGGCAACCCCCAGGAGGTTCGGGTCTGTTTTGATGCGGTGAACTGGGCCGTGCCGGGTGCTTCGGTGGGCAGCTACGTCGCCCGGGAGCGCAATGTCATGGTGCTGAAAAACCTGACCCCCTCGCTGGCACGCTATCTGGATGCCGGGATTGACGGCAAGGCTGACGCGCGTTTTGGCCGATTCCGTGAGGATTCTATCGCTGACTCTACCCAGCCGGACAGCGTTGAATGGAGCCTGGATGATCGTATGGCATACGGCGCCACCACCGCTACTTCAAGAGACGAGGATCAAATTGCAGTCGTCTCGGCCTATTATCTAATGAACCGATGAATGCTCTGATGCAGTGGCTATAGCGGTGGTAGGAGTAAAAGAAGCTCTGGATTTTCTGATACAAAAGCAACGTCATGTTTTTCCTGGCCAGCGCTACGTGAAAAACGTAACGCACCAAAGCAATTAGCGCTCACGCCCGCCTTTGTCTTCTAGCTTGTAATCGCTTTCACCAGGGATTGATGCCGTGTTTTTTCATGGTGTTAACGACGCGATTGGGTGGCGACTTCTCGCACTTCCCCTGGCGGAATGCCAAAACGGTGTTTGAAGGCGCGATAAAACCAGGAGAGATTGTTGAATCCAGTGCGAAAGGCAATATCGCTAACGGGCCTTTTCGGCCCTTGGCCATTGGTTAGCGCGTCAAAAGCGATTTGCAGCCGCTGCTCAAGCAAATAGTCGGTAAACGACGTGCCTTCATTGTTAAACAGTGCCCGGATGTAGCTTGGCGATACACCGTGGCGAACCGCTAGATCCTCCAAGCATACAGGGGTTCTCGCCAGCAGCTTGATGTCAGCTTTGATGCCCCTTAAACGAGCCTTACGCAGGCCCCCTCGACGGGAGTGAAAGCCCGCTTCAGGGGTAGCACCCAGCGCAAGGCAGGCAAGGTCGAACATCTGGCCCCTAAGCTTTTCCGTTGAGGTTGTCTCAAAGGTATTGGGGTGTTCAGTGAGTGCCAGAGCGATGCGGGTTAGGTGCTGCAGTGGCTCAACGGGCGGCAGCAGCGCTTTAGGTATGCGCTCCAGGTTCTGTATGAGCGGCGCCAACTGCGCACGCGAAAACGCAACGCTGAGAAAGTTAACTCGCTCACCGTGAAAGTCAACGCTGCCTGATTGATGGTTAAACACAATACGCGCGCTGCCTGGGGTGCAGGCCAGCGTATCGTGGGCTTGTAAATGCGAAAGCCAGCCGCCCTGACCTCCGGGATGGATCAGGAAGGTAATGTCGTCGTTCCCATCGACTACTTGAGGCGATTTGCGCGCCGCATGTAACGAGGAAGCCGTCACATTGGCAATCGATATGCCAGGCAGTAGCTTGATACGCGTTTCCACATGCGGCGTTTGCTTTTTTGGTGCAACAAGCTGCACCTGTGCAATGGCGCTGTAGATATCTTGGGCAGCTTCCAGGCGTTCATGGGGGGCAAAGTGATCGGTTGAAAAGGAGGTAAAGGCCATAGCAAATAATCATGTTAAAAAAGGTCATTATTGGTATTAATTTAGTAATAACCTCGTGAAGCGTTGAAGACAAGGGTTGTGTCAACATCTGTTTCCTACAGTTATCGCCCCAAGCCCGGCATTGCTTTGATTCATGAGGTTAGGGAGAGCCCGAGAACGCGGTAGATGGTTGCACCATGAGCTGCCTTGCTGATGCTGGAACACCGTGTTGCGCAAGTACAATCGTTTGACGAGGTGAGCCGCTATGATCAAGCAATAGCGCAGCGGTGGATTGGTGGCTGCCCCAATCAATTGCCCACGAAACGGTCTTTGAATGACTATGCCGACGTCGAACAACTGTTTTTAAGACAGTTGCAGGCATGGAGGTGTGTTGCTAAAGATAAGTACCTGAAATTTAATAAATTTCATCGCTTGTACTGCGTGGGGCAATAGCCGCGCTGCACGTCCGGTGAGCGCAAGGCGCGGTGCTTGGTGGTGCGGCCGGTGACGCGCCTGCGCCAGAGCCGAAACGAGGCGGGTTTGAGCTGATGACGCATGATCTCGATCACATCCGGTTCGGCCAGCCCGAACAGGGTTTCAATGGCCTCGAAGGGGGTACGGTCTTCCCAGGCCATCTCAATCACGCGGGACTGTTCATCGTCGGGTAAACGGCGAAAGCGTTTCACGGGAGCTTTGGGCATCAGTGACCTCAATGTATCGTCGGATGGGTATCCAGATGGCGAGCCGTGCGGCGCTGCTTAACACACCAGCGCAGCGCGTCGACCACGACCAGCGCTGCAAGGCTCACGCCCAGCACGGGCAGGGCAACGCCCAAGGCGACCGCGATGACCGCCAGTCCACACTTGGCCGGCAGCGGCAACAGGCGCCAGGGCTCGGCAAGCAGGGGAAAGTATTGCGCAGTGGTCGATCGTATACGCCGCCACCACAGTGTATATCCCCAGACGATCAGCACGCTAATGCCCGAGGCGATCAAGCCAAGCACGAGCTGGTTGACGACGCCGAACAGCACCCCCATGTGCAGGTCGATCCCCCAGCGGGTCAGTTTGGCGGCGAGGGGGAAGGTGGCGAAATCGGTTTGGTCGACGACCGCCATGCTGTGCGGGTGCAGCGCCACCTGGTCTACCTGGGTGGGCCAGCGGCGGTCTATTTCCGCCACCCGCCAGGCCTGTTGCGGTGCACTGGGCGGGGTAAGCTGCAGGCGTCCAGCCTCCAGGCCTGCATGGCGAGCGCTCTGCAGGGCGCGGTCATAGTCGGCAAGCGGCAACGTCGGCATGTTAGATGGTGTGCTTGCTGCCTGGTGGTCGGCGTGCCCGCCGTGATGCGTATCATTGGAGGCATTCAAGTCTGTGGTCACGGCGGGCGTACCCCACCCCCAGGCATGGCGCAGTTCGGCGATATGGCTGCCCGCCCACTGCGACCAGGTCAGCCCCGTCGCGGAAAACAACAAGAGGCCTATCGCCAGTACGCTGCCTAGCAGGGCATGATGATGGGCGAGCCGTCGGGGGCCGCGCGTCTGTCGCAAGGCCCGGCGGCGGGTCAGCCACAGCGCCATGCCGCCCAGTGCCATCACCCATAGCCACGAAGCGGCCAGCTCGCTATATAGCCGACCGACGTTGCCGAGCAATAGCTGGCGATGCAGCAGGTCGAGCTGGGTGCGCAGCGGCAGCACGCCGCTGGTGCCGTAAACCGTTGTCTGGCCGGTCACACCGAGTGTGACAGGGTCGACAAACACGGCGTCATGCTGCGAAGGGCCGAGCCAGGGAGCGCTGAACATGACCCGGGTGGTATTGCCAGGGGCGGGTGCCGGGCGCACCGCGCCGGGTGTCGCAGTGGTTCCCAGATACTGCTGGGCGGCGGCGATTTGGGCGCTGAGGGGCTGAGTGTCGCCGTGTTCACTGCCTTGCAGCATGTCCCGATAGACCCAGGCTTCCAGCGCCGGGCTCGCGACGTAGGCGAGGCCCGACAGCGCAGCGACCAGAATGAACGGCCCCACCAATAAGCCGATATAGAAATGCAGGCGGCTGACCAGCTGCATCAGCGGGGAAGTGAGCGGCAGGGGGCGAGGCATGGCAGACCTGATCGATAAAAGGCGCTTAGTTTAAGCGAGCGGGCCAGCCTTCGCCAGGCGACGTGACAAGGCGTCACGGCTGCGGACTAAGCCGGTTTGGCGGCCAGCAAGGCACGAAACAAACCGTTCATCATGACGGGTTCGTCGTGGCGAATGATAAAGCCGGCCTGACTCAGCAGCGGGTGTGCCTGACGGGTGATATCCGTTGCCACCAGTGAGGTGATGCCGTTCAACATTCGTCGGGCCACGCCAGCGGGCTGTGCGTCGGGCTGAAATTTATCCAGCACGCACAGCTGACCGCCGGGTTTGAGTACCCGGTAGGCCTCGGCCAGCCCTTGTCGAGGGTCGGGCATGACGGCGAGTATCAGGTGCATGACCACGACATCGAAGTGAGCTTCTGGATAGGCCAGTGCCTCGGCATCCATTGTCTGGCAGGTAACATCGCGCTGATGGCGACGGGCACGCTCGGCGGCGCGTTTGACCATGGCGGGGGTCAGGTCGGTTAAGTGAATCTCCAGCTCGTGGGGAATGAACGGAAGGTCAAGCCCGGTGCCAGCGCCCACCAGCAATACCCGCATGCCAGGCTCCCAGTCCACCTGGCCCAATGCCACCCGCCGGGGCCTGCGAAAAGCGCGGTTCGCAATGGCGTCGTAGATGGGCGCATAGGCGGTGTAGCGTAGGCGGTTCCATGCGGTCGTGTTGAACATATCCAAAAGCCCCGGTAGCGCGCGGCGTCAGTCAGTAAGCTATAGCACGAATGTGCCCATGCCACCATAGGGGCGCATGGGTGGGGGTGCCCCGTATCTGGAGTGGACGCAGGTCAAGCAAGTGCAAATACGTCAAGACATGACAATCAGGCGTCGGGCGTGAGTAAGGTTTAATTTAAATTACCTTGCGTTATTTAATGAAAGTGTCATCCGGTTTGTTTAATCGGCTACTCAAGCGCTCGATGATATCAAGTAATAATTGACGATCACTGGTATCCAGAGGTGCTAATAGGTGCTTGACCCGACTCGTCTGGTCGTCCAGGTGAACGCTGGCCTCACCCAATAGTACGGCGGCTTCACAGTTAAATATGTCGGCCAGTTGTAAAAGCCTCACTATGTTGGGAATCACTCTTCCGCGCTCGATCCGCGAGACGGCCTCATTGCCAATGCCAAGGCGTTCGGCCACTTCTTCCTGGGTCAGGTGACTGCGAATTCGCTGTTTGGCAATCGCTCTTCCGATGTTGCTAGCTAGCCGTTTCTGTTCAGTTTTATTCACAGTGTCCTCCATATAGACCTAAATGGTTGAGGATCAACCTATTGACATGAAGGACTGTTTGGGTTGAATATCAACCTGATAAGTTGATATTCAACATGTTGAATGGTTTTTTTTGCGGCGTTATATAGCGTTGGATGACACGCTGTTAAGTTAATTTTTTTGATCATTTAAGTAACAATAATATCGTTTGTTTAGGAGCGGTTAATATTGATAAAAGTAACGCTAACTTGAGTTTTTCAGGTTAGCGTTGCTTATAACAAAAATACGTTGTAAAGCCGGTTTTAAGGCAGGTGTAGATAAGCGACGGTCGCAGGTTACGCGATACGGCATGACCAGTCGGGTTTTTAAAGCGTGAAACATGCAGCTATTCACTCAATGACGAGCGTAGGGTTCAGGGATGGCACTCAGCGACTTTATACGGCCTTGGCAAAGACCTGCGGCTAGCGGGCGTGGCGTACCTGACGACGTCCAGGGGCGTTAATATCATGTCTTCTACTAAGGCACCAGCGGTATTTAGACAGCTGGCGGATAGCTTGACCTCTGTCAGTGAAAAAGGTTTCTTTTACCACCTCGCCAAGGCGTTGTCGGACATCCTTGGCGTCGACCACGTTTTCTTGGCGCATGTCGATCCTGATTCGGGGGTCGCCACGCCCGTGGCCTGCTGGCGCCATGGCAAACCTGGCGAGATGGCACCCTACCGGGTAGCAGGCACGCCCTGCGAGCAGGTCATCGCACGCTCCAACTGGTGCACCCCGTCCGGTGCGGCCGATTGCTTCTCGGGAGATGCTCGGCTTGAGGCGCTATCGGTCGAGGGGTATCAAGGGGTGGCGATGCATACGGTGGATGGAGACTGTTTGGGCGTGCTGGCCATCATGCATGGCGCGCCGCTTGCGTTGCCCGGCTTCACCGATGACGTCCTACGCATCACGGCGGCATTGAGCGGCGCCGAGCTTGCCCGCCGGGTCACCCAGTCAAGCGTGCATTCGCGGCTGAGCGGCAAGAACCGTGCGCTGAGGCTGATGAGTCGCAGCCAGGACCTGCTGATGCAGACCGGCAGCGAGCAACAGCTGCTGCAGGCGGCGTGCTGTCTGGCCGTTGGCGTGGGCGGCTATACCGCCGCCTGGATCAGCCAGTCGGCGCCCGGGGTCAGTCCCCATGAGGCGTTGAAGGTGATGGCCATGGCGGATGCCGACGGTGAGGTGCCCGCCTGGCTGAGCCCCATGCAGCTGTTCATTACCCGCTACAGCGCCGAGATCACCGAACGCGCGTTACACCGTCAACAGCCCGTCGTCATCGAACAGCTGATGGATGAACACCTGCCATACGAGGTCTGCCAGGCATTGATGGCGTTGGGCGTGGAGCAGGTGGTTGCCCTGCCGTTGCAGTGCGCCGACAAGCACTACGGGGTACTGACGCTTTACCAGCAGCAGGGTGGCGCGCTTGGCGAAGAGGAACTGCCGCTGCTGAAGGATCTGGCCGACGAAGTATCGCTGGGTATCGAAAGCCGCCGTCGAGCACAAACCGAACAGCGTATCCAGCAAGCGGTGGCGCATGTCGCCAAGGCCGTGTCCGCCGAGCAGGGTGACGCCTTTCTGCATCAGTTGACCGCCCACATGGCGGAGGCACTCTCCGCCGAGGTAGGGTTCATCTCGCTGATCGACAAGCACGATGTGGACTTCGCCAATACGCTGACGCTCTATATCAACGGGCAGCGGGAAGATAATTTTGCCTACTACCTTCCCGGTGTGCCGTGCCGGACGGTGCTGTTGGAGCAGGAGTGCATCGTCACCGAGGGCGCCGCTGTCATGCTGCCGGGGGAAAGCAAGGGCGCGCTGGACTGGGTGAGCGCCTATGTCGGGCGACGGCTGAACGACAGCTGTGGCAAGCCCATGGGCATTGTCGGGGTGATGTTTAAGGCCCCGCTGACCGAGGTGGAGCTGGTGCGTAGCGTGCTGCAGATCTTTGCCGCGCGGGCCGCTTCAGAGCTCGAGCGTCAGCGGGACGAGGCCAAGATACGCCAGCTAGCCTACCGGGACATCGGCACCCAGCTACCCAATCGCATGGATTTCATGCGCCACCTGTCCAATCAGCTGTCGCCAGCCTTCGCGTCTCCTTTAGCCCTGCTGCTGCTGGATCTTAATCATTTCAAGGAGATCAACGACACGGCCGGGCATGACACGGGCGACATGGTCTTGAAGATGGTGGCCGAGCGGTTTGCCGCCTGCCTGGCGCCCGGCGATTACCTGGCGCGCCTGGGCGGCGACGAGTTCGTGGTAATCTGCCACGGCGCCGACGCCGAGGTTGCCATGGCCACGGCCCAGCGGCTGTGCGCCAGCATTGACCAGCCGGTTCCCGTTGACCAGCAGTCGTTCGAGCTTTCCGTCAGTGTCGGCGTCACGCTGTACCCGCACCATGCGACCTCGGCCCTGGAGCTGCTCAAATTTGCCGATATCGCCATGTACCAGGCCAAACGCCAGAAACTTGCGGTGCGCAACTTCGAGCCCTGGATGGGCCAGGTCGTCTCCGAGAAGCTGCATATTGCCAAGCGGCTGGCACTCGCCATTGCCGACCGTCAGCTGCGGCTGCACTTTCAACCCCAGGTAGATCTGCACACCGGCGAGTTGATCGGCGCCGAGGCGCTATGCCGCTGGCAGGATGACGAGCTGGGCCGCGTTTCTCCAGGCAAGTTTATCCCCATCGCCGAAGAGCGCGGCATGATGGTGGCGCTGGGCAACTGGGTGATCGAAGAAGCCTGTCGACAGCTGGCCCAGTGGCAGCAGCAGGGCATGCGGCTTCCGGGGCAGTTGGCGATCAACATTGCCGCAGACCAGTTCGAGGATGACGACTTGGAAAGCAAGCTGCTGGCCTGCTGCCAGCGGTATCAGGTGGCGGCATCCACGCTCAGCCTGGAAATTACCGAAAGTGGCATCATGGTGAACCCCGAAAAAGCCATTGCCATGACCGAAACGCTTAAAGGGCATGGGCTGGGGCTGGCCATCGATGATTTCGGCACCGGCTATTCGTCACTGGCGTACCTGAAGCGTTTCGCCGCCGACAAGATCAAGATCGATATCTCGTTCGTCCGCGACATGCTCACCAGCGATAATGACCGCGTGATTGTGGCGACCATCATTGCCATGGCCAACACCCTGGGGCTCGAGACGATTGCGGAAGGCATCGAGCAGGCCGCCCAGGCAGACGCGCTGGTGGCCATGGGCTGTCGCCAGGCGCAGGGCTACTACTTTGACCGGCCGTTGGCCGCCGACGACTTTGCCGAGCGCTGGCTTGGCTAGGGAGTCTTGGCGTTCAACGTGTGCGACGGGCATTCGCCGAACTGCTGTTTGTAGTCGCGGGCGAACTGACCGAGATGCCAAAACCCCCAGTAGGTGGCAATCTCGGTAACCGACTGACTGGGCGACGCGGCGCGCAGTGCACGACGCACGCGGTTGAGCCGTGTCAGCCGCAGGTACTGCAGCGGACTGATGCCGAGAATGCTGGTAAAGCTGTACTGCAGCGTACGCCGACTCACGTGAGTGAGCTGGCAAAGCGCATCCATTGTCACCGGCCCCTTCAGGTGTTCATCCACATGGCGCTTGACCCGGTCGACCACCTCCTTGCGGTGGGCGTAGCTGGGCGGTGGTTCGCGGCTGGGCCGCTCGGCCTGCAACAGTTCCAGCAGGGCCATCAGTAAAATATCCTGATGGAGCTGCTCGGCAATCGCCCCCGGCTGGCGCATCAGGAGTCTTTCAAGCAGAAATGTCATGGCGCTCAGGGTGTCTTGGCCGACATGACGGCGCGGGGTCTGCTGCCAGCATTCATCCAGCACGATACCTTGCCGGGCCGCCGCGGCGCTCAAAGTGGGCAGGTGAACCACCAGACCGTAGATATCGAACGCTGCCGGGGTGATCAGCTCAAAGTCGTGGCCTCCCGGTCGGCACATCACCTCATCGCCACCCAGCGCCTGGCCGTTGATGCGTGACCCTGCACATACCGGCGGTATGCCGAGCCAGAGGGCATTGGGCCATACCCGGCAATCCTGGCGCAGCGCCTGGCCGGTGTGCTCCTTGAATACCTGCATTGTTGCCAGCGCGACTTCATCCAGTCGGCCGTAAAAACGGCCGGCGCTGAGCTGGTCGTACTCCTGCTGCCAGCGCGTCAGGTTATTGGCATGTTCGTCGGCGTCAAACGCTTCCTGGATGCATTTTTTTGGTGCATGTGCGCTTTCCGGTTCGTTCATGACCCCCTCTCCCAGAGCCATGGGTAGGCTCTTTCCGCCCTTGTTATTTCTCAACTTCATGTCTTTGTTGGTTTTTCTGAAGAGGTTGGCGGTTTGCCGAAATTCGATACTCCCTCTCCAGCAATAGCGCTATCGTAAAAACAAGCAGGTTTTATACCTTGATGCGCCGTTGGCGCGGTGTAAAAGCCGCCATAACAAAAAGGAAATCACCATGGCAAAAACCTATCACACCACGGTGGGGAGCCGCAGCTACCGCTTCGCGAGTCTGGCCGAACTGATGGCCAAAGCCACCCCGGCCCGTGCCGGTGACCGCCTGGCGGGGGTGATGGCGGAAAGTGCTGAAGAGCGGGTGGTCGCTCAGATGGTGCTGGCGGAACTCCCGCTGACCACCTTTTTGAACGAGGCGTTGGTTCCCTACGAAGCGGACGAAATCACGCGGCTGATCATCGACGACCACGATGCAAAGGCCTTTGAGCCCCTCCGCCACCTCACCGTCGGCGACTTTCGCAACTGGTTGCTCTCCGACCACGCTACCAGTGAGGTGTTAGCAGACGTAAAAGCGGGGATTACCCCCGAAATGGCCGCTGCCGTCAGCAAGCTGATGCGCAACCAGGATCTGATCCTGGTGGCCAAGAAGTGCCAAGTCACCACGGCGTTTCGTAACACCATCGGTCTGCCGGGGCGGCTCTCCACACGGCTGCAGCCCAACCATCCTACCGATGACGTTACCGGCATTGCCGCCAGCATTCTCGACGGGCTGCTGTACGGCAGCGGTGACGCGGTGATTGGCATCAATCCGGCCACTGATAACGTCGCCCAGAGCGTCAAGCTCATGCGCCTGATGGACGAGGTGATTCAGAAGTATCAGATCCCCACCCAGTCCTGCGTACTGACCCACGTGACGAACACGCTGGAAGCGATCGAGCAGGGCGCCCCGGTCGATCTGGTGTTTCAATCGATCGGTGGCACCGAAGCCACCAACCGCAGCTTCGGCTTCGACTTGAGCACCCTGGCTGAAGCCGACGCGGCGGCGCAGTCGCTCAACCGTGGCACGGTGGGGCGCAACGTGATGTATTTCGAAACCGGTCAGGGGAGCTCGCTGTCCGCCGACGCCCACCACGGGCTCGACCAGCAAACCTGCGAGGCACGCGCCTACGCAGTGGCGCGCAAGTTCAATCCGCTGCTGGTCAATACCGTGGTGGGGTTTATCGGCCCGGAGTACCTGTTCGACGGCAAGGAGATCACCCGTGCAGGCCTTGAAGACCACTTCTGCGGCAAGCTGCTGGGCGTGCCCATGGGCTGCGATGTTTGCTACACCAACCACGCCGATGCCGACCAGAACGATATGGATAACCTGCTGACGCTGCTCGGCGTGGCGGGCTGCAACTTCATTATGGGCATCCCCGGCTCAGACGACATCATGCTCAATTACCAGACCACGTCCTTTCATGACGCGCTCTATGCACGGCGGGTGCTGGGGCTCAAGGCAGCGCCGGAGTTCGAGCGCTGGCTGGAAGACATGCAGATTTTCCAGGATGTCAGCACCCACCGGCTTAACGACCAGCTGCCCGCCGCCTTTGCCAATAGCCTGCGTCACCTGCCCGAGGAGCCGCGACATGACCGATAAACCCTCGTCGCCTATCGTCGTCGACAACCCCTGGGAGCGGCTTAACGCCTTCACCGACGCGCGGATTGGCCTGGGGCGTGCGGGCATCAGCCTGCCGACCAGCAAGCTGCTGGCCTTTCAGCTAGCTCACGCCCAGGCCCAGGACGCCGTTCACTGTCCGTTGGATGTTGAAGCGCTTGGCGCCGAGCTGAGCGACACGCTGGTCTTGGCCCGCGCACCGATTGGCCTGCACAGCCAGGCTCACAACCGCGCCACCTATCTTCAGCGGCCCGACTACGGTCGGCGTCTCGACGATGAAAGTCGCGAGCATCTCCAGCAGGCCGCCGTATCCCAGCAGCGCCATGACCTGGCCGTGGTGATTGTCGACGGGCTGTCCGCCCTGGCGGTGCAGCAGAACAGCGCGCCGTTTCTCGACGCGCTCCATCAGGCGCTCGGCGACGACGCAAGCGACTGGCGGCTAGCCCCGCTGACCATCGTTGAACAGGGGCGGGTAGCGATCGGCGATGAGATAGGCGCACTGCTCAACGCCGACGCCGTGCTGGTGATGATCGGCGAGCGGCCGGGGCTCAGCTCGCCGGACAGCCTCGGGCTGTACATGACCTGGGCGCCGGAACCAGGCCTCAGGGACGACCGGCGCAACTGTATTTCCAACGTGCGCCCGGCGGGTCTGGCGGTTGAGGAGGCCGCGAGGCGCTTTTGCCTGCTGCTGAAAGACGCCCGCCAGCGCAAGCTCTCGGGCGTGCAACTCAAGGATCGCAGCGAGGACGACGTGCTGGAAGGTGATTCGGCATCCGGCTCAACGCGTAACTTTCTGGTGGCGGATTAGCGTCCTCCCGCAAGCGATACCCTATAACAACGATCACACAACAATACGGAACCCGCTTCGTCACCACAGCACGCCGCTTACGACGATGACGTTCCACACTGAAAAGGGCATAACGATGACACAACCATTTGTCGATCAGGCATATCTGGCCAAGCGCCAACTGCAAAGAGGCACCGCCGGCTGGATGCTGCTGGCAGGGCTTGGGGTTTCCTACGTGATTTCCGGCGACTTCGCCGGCTGGAACTTTGGTATTGCCGAAGCGGGCTGGGGCGGCTTTGCGATTGCCGCCTGCCTGATGGCGCTGATGTATCTGGCGCTGGTGCTGTCGCTGGCTGAAATGTCCGCAGCCATCCCAGCGGCAGGGGGCGGCTACAGCTTTGCCCGCCAGGCCATGGGCCCCGCCGGCGGCTATTTGACCGGTCTTGCGGTATTGATCGAATACGCCCTGGCGCCGGCGGCGATCGTGATTTTCATCGGCTCGGCGGTGGAGGCGCTGCTCGGGATCAACGGGCCGCTCGTCTATCTACTGTTCTACGCGGTGTTTATCGGTATTCACCTGGCCGGTGTAGGCGAAGCGCTCAAGGTCATGATGGTCATCAGCGGCCTGGCAGTGTTTGCCATTCTCGCCACGGCAGTGGCGCTGATCGGGGATTTTGACGCCGCCAACCTGTTCGATATCGCGCCCACCGACGCAGCGGGCGCGAGCACCTTCATGCCGTTTGGCTGGTATGGCATCTGGGCGGCGCTGCCGTTCGGCATGTGGCTGTTCCTGGCGGTGGAAGGTGTGCCGCTGGCCGCCGAAGAAGCCAAGGATCCGGCACGCGACATGCCCAAAGGCATTATCGGCGCGATGCTGTTTCTGCTGTTCACCGCGCTGCTGGTGGTACTCTTGCTGGCCGGCGCGGCGGGTGCCGAGATGATCGGCCAGAGCGGCGTACCGCTGGTGGATGCGTTGAATGCCGCGGGCAGCCCGGCACTGGCGACCCTGGTGAATGTCCTGGGCCTGGCCGGGTTGATTGCCTCCTTCTTTTCGATCATCTACGGCTACAGCCGTCTGGTGTTTGCGCTTTCCCGGGCGGGGTATCTCCCCAAGCCGCTCTCCTTGACCAGCGGTCGCAAAGTGCCCCACATGGCGCTGATCGTGCCGGGAGTATTCGGCTTTCTGGTGTCGCTCAGCGGCGAGGGCGACCTGATCCTGGGCATGGCCGTGGTCGGTGCCACGATCTCCTACGCGCTGATGGCGCTGAGCCATATCATGCTGCGCGTCCAGCAGCCCGACCTGCCGCGTCCGTATAAAACCCCCGGCGGTGTGGTGACCTCGGGTATCGCGCTGGTGCTGTCATTGGTTGCGCTGACGGGCGTGTACGCCTTTGACCCCCGTGCCTTCAATTACACCATCGTACTGTTTATTGCCGGGGCGGCTTACTTCTTCCTGTATAGCAAACACAAGCTGGTGGCCAAAACCGCCGAGGAGGAGTTCGCCCTGGTGGTGGCATCGCCCGAAGAGCTGGAGCCCGGTCAAGCCGAAGCGCCGGCTACCGCCAACGCTAAACTGTAAGCGGGCCGCTGATTGGTCTACCGTGAAAACCCCCGGCACTAGCAACGGGGGTTTTTCTTACTTGATGCACAGTGCGAGGTGGTCGGATGACGTTGATCTTCGAGGAAGCAAGCGAAGCGCAGCGCTGGTACGCGGTGGATGACGGCGTCATGGGTGGCGAGTCGCACAGTACGTTCAGCGTGTCGAACGGTTTGGGGCAGTTTCATGGCGAGGTGTCGCTGGAGAACGGCGGCGGCTTTGCCTCGGTGCGCCGCGAGCCCAATGGGTTTGAACCCACGCTCGCGGATGCAAAGGGCATTGCCTTGACCGTAAAGGGCGATGGGCGTACCTATCAGCTGCGCTTGAAAAGCACGTCGCTGGGCGACGCCTCTGCCTATCGGGTGAAGTTTACGCCGGCTCAGGATGGCTTCGAGACGCTGCACTTTCCATGGCACGCCTTCGACGCCGTTCGGCGCGGCACGGTGTTAAACGATGCGCCACCTCTCCAACCTTCGGATATCACCCAGGTAGGGTTCTTGATCGCCGACCGAACCGCAGGGCCTTTCTGCTTGCAGGTGACCCATATGGCGGCATTACACCATGAGCGCTAATAACGCATCGACATCATTAAATAGTATTAGATGATTGCTCTGGATAGCAGATCCTGCTAACTTCAACATGCTTCATATAATATTTGTATATGTTTTGTACAGTGCGTGGCAAGTTGATGCACGCTAGCGCGCTCAATCTGGAGGTGATCGTAATGGCAATGGAAACGGTTCGATTTGGCGGCGATGATATTGAAAACTCGCTGGCAAAGATGGACGACAAGAAACTGGACGAATTAGCCTTCGGGGCGATTCAGCTGGATGCCAACGGCAAGATTGTCCAGTACAACGCAGCGGAAGGCGGCATTACCGGCCGTGACCCGAAAAGCGTTATTGGCAAGAACTTCTTTACCGAAGTAGCCCCCTGCACGCAAAGCAAAGAGTTCCAGGGGCGCTTCAAGGAAGGGGTCAAAAGTGGCGAGCTGAACACCATGTTCGAGTACGTGTTCGATTACCAGATGACGCCCACCAAAGTAAAAGTGCATATGAAGAAAGCCCTTTCCGGCGATACCTACTGGATCTTTGTCAAGCGTCTATAACTCCCCTCAAGAGCCGCCGGCGTATCGTTGCGCACCGGCGGCTTTTTTATAAGCACACCGTGCGTTATTAGCGTCGTAAAGGATGTTCAAGATGCCTCAGTGGCTAAGCGAAGCCGATTGCAAAGCCGTCCTGCAATCATTGCTGAGCGCGGAACTGGCTGCCTATCGAGGCACCCCCGCACCGGACTGGCAGTCTCCTCCCGCGATTGATTCCCTCGAACGGCTTCACCTGGCCGCCTGTGTCAACGAGTTCTTCTGTCTGCACGAAACGGGCGTGGAAGATCGCCTGCTGATGACCCAGCACGTCGATGACTGGGCCGCTCTGGTGGCCCATGCCGTTTCCGACACCTCGGGGCTGACGTTCAGAACCTCGGGCAGCACCGGGGCGCCCTCCGCTCACCTGCATCGCTGGGACGCCATCGAGGCGGAGGCGCATGCCTTGGCGCAGCGTCTTGCCTCGCGGGGAGCGATCAACCGCGTGGTTCGCTGGCTGCCCCTGCATCATCTTTACGGTTTCATGCTCGGCGTGGCGCTGCCGGGGGTGGCAGGTGTGCCGCGCATCAGCGTTGACGCCGCCGCGCTGCCGTCGCTATCGCCCGGCGACCTGGTGGTCACCGTCCCGCCTCGCTGGGACTACCTGGCCGTCTCGCGCCGCGCCTGGCCGGACGCGGTGGTCGGCGTCTCGTCCACCGCCCCGCTGGCTGCCGAGACCTCGCAGGCGTTACTTGCCAGCGGGCTAAGCGAGCTGCTGGATATCTATGGCAGCACCGAAACCGGTGGGGTAGCGACTCGCTGGCACCCGGAGTCAACGTATCAGCTGCTCGCCCATTGGCAGCGCCTTGATGCGCACCATATTCAGCGCCTGGGTGGCCGAACCGCCACACCGCTGCTGGATCACACCCACTGGCTGGATGACGACACCTTCACGCTCCAGGGGCGCCATGATGACGTCGTGGCGATTGGCGGCGTCAATGTCAGCCCTGGCCATGTGGCCGAGCGCCTGCGCGGACTGGAAAGCGTGGCTGACTGCGCCGTACGCACCACGGCGACATCGGCAAAGCGGCGTTTGAAAGCCTTCGTGGTGCCGGTGGAAAGCGAGCAACACACCGCGCCCGAGATCGCCCAGGCCATCAGCCAGTGGCCCGCCGCCGAGCGCCCCGTTGCTATTACCTACGGGGATGCCTTACCCACTAACGCGATGGGCAAGCTCAAGGACTGGTAGTTCGACAAAGCAAGCTTTAACACAGGAAATATTGACATGGACGACGGACGTCGCTCGCTTGAAGAGATTGAACAGATCGCCCTGGGGCGTCGGTCACTTACCCTGTCGGAGGATGAGGAGCGTGCGGTCACCAGGGCCCACGCGTTTCTGTGTGAGGCTATCGACCAGCGCCGTCGAATCTATGGCGTGACGACCGGTTACGGGCCGCTGGCTACGACCAACGTCGACCCCAAGCAGTCTGCCCTGCTGCAACAGAATCTGGTGTATCACCTGTGCAGCGGGGTGGGCGAGCCGCTGTCGCTCCGCCATGTGCGTGCCATGATGGTGGCGCGGCTGACCAGCCTGGTGCGCGGACACTCCGGGGCCAACCCCGTGCTCATTGATCGGCTGCAAGCGTGGCTGGACGTTGATTTAGTACCTGAAGTACCTGCGCGCGGCACCGTCGGCGCCAGCGGGGACCTGACGCCGCTGGCGCACCTGGCACGGGCACTCAGTGGAGAAGGGCGCGTAAGCCTGCGCGGTGGGCGCTGGATACCCAGTCGCGAGGCTCACCAGCAGCTGGGCTGGAAGCCGCTGGTGCTGCGGGGAAAAGATGCTATCGCGCTGGTCAATGGCACCTCGGCCACGGCGGGGATCGCCGCCTTGAATGCCACGGCAGCCCAGCGAGCGTTAAAGCTCAGCACCTTGTTGGTGCTGCTGTATGCGGAGCTGCTGGCTGGGCATCGGGAGGCCTTTCATCCCGCCATCGGTGAGCTGCGTCCGCACCCTGGCCAGCGGCAGCTGCATCACTGGCTATGGTCGCTGTCGGCAGACAGTGGCGCGCTGACTCCCTGGCAGCCCACGCCCGAGCCGCTGCCCGATATGCCCGACAATATCGAGCAGCATCGTCCGTTACCCCAGGATGCCTATACCTTGCGTTGCGCCCCGCAGGCCCTGGGAGCAGTCTGGGATGTGGTCGAACAGCATGCCCAAACGGCGCGTATCGAGCTGGAAGCCGTCACCGATAACCCACTGCTTTTTGCCGATGACGATCTCGTCCTACACGGCGGTAACTTCTTCGGTCAGCAGCTCGCGTTTGCCAGCGATTACCTCAACAATGCCCTCATTCAGATGGCGCTGTACAGCGAGAGGCGCATCGCCCGGATCACCGATCCCGCGAAGAATAAAGGGCTGCCGGCGTTCATGCAGCCGCTGGATACCGGGCTGCACAGCGGCTTCATGGGCGCTCAGGTCAGCGCCACGGCGCTGGTTGCCGAGTTGCGCAGCCAGGCCATGCCCGCCTCGATTCAGTCGATTCCCACCAACGCCGACAACCAGGATATTGTCCCGCTGGGCACCATTGCCGCGCGGCGTGCGAGTAACAGTCTGGAGCAGCTTTATCAGGTGTTGGCGATCGAAGCGCTGGTGCTGGTGCAGGGCGCCGAGCTGAAAAACATGTCATCGCTCAGTCTGGCTTCCCGCTCCCTGTGCACATGGGTACGTGAGTTGGCGGCACCGCTCGAACAGGATCGACCGCTGGCGGAAGACATCGCCAGGCTGGCACAGGCGCTGGCCGACCCGGACAAGACGGCGTCGCTGACCGCGCTGCTGGATGCCGAGGGCTAGTTGTTTAGTCCCACCAAGGTCGCCTCGCATGTAGTGTCCGGTTACGCCAAGCTGGTCAAAACGATCAGGAGCCCAGCCCGTGAAACTTTCTCCCGCGTATCGCCTGGCGGCCACCGTGCTACACGGTTTTGATGAGTACCGCGCTCGCTTTAAACAGATTACCTATGATGCCAGCCGTCGCTTTCGCGAGGCGGCCTGGCGCGATGCCCAGCAGGCCTCGGCGGCGCGCATCAATCTTTACGGGGAGAAAGTCGACGATACCCTGGGCCGGCTGCAGCGTACCTTTGCCCACGAGGTGCTGGCCCACTGCGAGACCTGGCGCGAAGCGCGCACCCACTACGCCGACCTGATCAGCCAGCGGCTCGACTACGAACTGGCCGAAACGTTTTTCAATTCGCTGTTCTGTTCGGTGTTCCAGCACCGTCATATCCGCAACGACTGGATGTTTGTCTACAGCTCCCGGGAGGATGCCGCCCATCACTCGGGGATTGACCTGTGCCGTCGTCATCCGGTGAACGGTGATTGGCCCGGTGCCCTGGCCTGGGCCCTTGGCGATGCCCCGTTCGACAACCGGTTTGCCGACCTTGAGCGCGATACCCGGCTTGGCAGCGAGCTACTGGACGCCCAGCTTCCCGAGGCGATACGGCAGGCCGACGACGCCCAGATCGAGCTTTTGAACAGCGTGTTCTATCGCAACAAAGGGGCTTATCTGGTCGGTCGCATCCTGGGCGGCGGCGAGCAGGTGCCGCTGGTGTTACCGATTCTCCACGGCGAGGGCTTTGGCGAGCAGCAGGGCGGCGACCCTTGCCTTCATCTGGATACGGTGCTGACCGAAACCGATGAAGTCTCGATCATCTTCTCGTTTACCCGGGCCTATTTTCAGGTGGATGTGCCGGTGCCGGGGGAGTTCGTCCAGTACCTGAAACAGCTGATGCCCCACAAGCCGGCGGGAGAACTCTACGCCGCCATCGGTTTCTTCAAGCACGGCAAGACCGAGTTTTTCCGGGCGCTCAATCAGCAGGTGGCCAAGCGCGAGGATCAGTTCATTATCGCCCCCGGAGTGCGCGGCATGGTGATGGCGGTGTTCGTGCTGCCCACCTTCCGGACGGTGTTCAAGATCATCAAGGACAAGTTCGACCCCGCCAAAGACGTGACCCATGCCGTGGTGCGCGAGAAGTATCGGCTGGTTAAGCGTCACGACCGGGTCGGCCGCATGGCGGATACCCAGGAGTTCTCCAACTTCATCGTGCGCAAGGATCACTTCGATCCGGCGTGCCTGGAGCATCTGCTGGAGGTGGCGCCCTCGACGGTCTCGCTCAAGGACGACAAGGTGATCATCAAGCACTGCTATACCGAGCGCATGATGACGCCGCTGAACATCTATCTGGAGGAGTGCAGCGAGGCAGAGCAGGTGACGGTGCTCAAGGATTACGGCAACGCCATCAAGCAGATGGCGGCGGCCAACATCTTTCCCGGTGACATGCTGCTGAAAAACTTCGGCGTGACGCGGCACGGGCGGGTGATCTTTTACGACTACGACGAAGTCTGCTATCTCACCGAATGTCGCTTCCGGCACATGCCGAAAAACCAGGGGATGGATGCCTCGAGTATGTCCATCGGCCCCAACGATATCTTCCCCGAGGAGTTTGGCCCCTTCATGTTCGCCAATGCGGCGCTACGCCGCGTGTTCATGGAACAGCACCCGGAGCTCTTCGACCCCGACTACTGGAAAGAACTGCAGCGGGCGATCGTCGATGGCCGGGTGATCGACGTTTACCCTTACCGCAACAAGCAGCGTTTCGCGGGAACCGTCGGCCAACTGGTATATTAGAACGAACAGAAGGCGATAAAGATGAGGATATCATGACATCAACGCCACACCTGGTGGTATTTACCGGTTCGGGTATCAGCGTCGAAAGCGGTATCAAGACGTTTCGCGCCAGCGACGGCCTCTGGGAAGAGCACCCGGTGGAAGAGGTGGCAACGCCCGAAGGCTGGCGACACGACCCGGAGCGGGTGCTGACCTTTTATAACCAGCGCCGCGACCAGATCCGCAAGGCCAAACCCAACGCTGCTCACAAGGCGCTCGCCGCCCTGGAGCAGGATGGGTTCAAGGTCAGTGTCATTACCCAGAATATCGATGACCTGCACGAACGGGCCGGATCCCGTCATGTGCTGCATCTACACGGCGAGATTCTCAAGGCCCGCTCCACCGTGGACGGGCGGCTGCGCTACCCGCTGCCCAAGGGCGGCATTGCCCTTGGCGACGTGTGCGACAAGGGCAGCCAGCTGCGCCCCGACGTGGTGTGGTTCGGTGAATCAGTGCCGCTGTTCGAGGATGCCTGCGAGATCGCAAGCCAGGCGGATTTTTTCCTGGTGGTGGGCACGTCCCTTGCGGTAATGCCCGCCGCTTCGCTGCTCTCGTACATCGAGCTGGACACCCCCTGCGCACTGGTCGACCCGGATGCCGATACGTTAACGCCGCCGGGGGTGCTGGCGATCAACACCACCGCCGGCGAAGGCGTCCCTGCGCTGGTCAATCAGTGGCGTAAACAAGGTAATTTGGTTCTACCTTGAACCGTCTAACTTTCCAGAAACCATGCCTTCATCACGTCGGTAATCCGGGTCATCTCGGCCTCTGAGGTGATGTAGGCGGGCATGGTGTACAGCCAGCGGCCGATCGGGCGCAGCCACACGCCGTGCTTCCGGGCGAAGTCACCCACGCCTTTCAGCGTCTCGGCCGAGTGTGCCTCGATGACCGCCGTGGCGCCCAGTACGCGCACGTCGGCCACCGCCGGATGGTGGTTGAGCGCGTCATCGTCGAGCAGCTCGCGGCTAAGCAGTTGGCTGAGCGCGGCGATCTTGCCCCGATAATCGTCTTCCTCAAACACCCGCAAACTTTCCAGCGCCACCCGGCAGGCCAGCGGGTTACCCATGAAGGTGGGCCCGTGCATAAAGGCGTGGTGGTCGCTGTCGCCGATAAAGGCATCGTGAATGCGGTCCGTGGCCAGCGTCGCCGCGTGCCCTAGGTAGCCCCCGGTGAGCCCCTTGGAGAGCACCATCATATCCGGCGTGACGCCCGCGTGGTCGGCGGCGAAAAGCTCGCCGGTGCGGCCAAAGCCGGTGGCGACCTCGTCGAAGATCAGCAGTACCCCAAACTCATCGCACAATGCCCGCGCCCCGCGCAGATAGTCCGGTGAGGTCATGTTGAGCCCGCCCGCGGCTTGCAGCAGCGGCTCCATCAGCAGCGCGGCAATCTCGTGGTGATGGCGCTCAAGCACCTCGCGCAGGGCGCCAAGATCGTGCGCGACCTCAGCGGCAGTGGCATTGAAGGGCGCCGTGGGTGCCGGTGCGAAATGGTGCTGGGGCAGCAGCCCGGCAAACAGGCTGTGCATGCCTTCTTCCGGGTCGCACACCGCCATGCAGCCGGCGGTGTCGCCGTGGTAGGCCTTCATCAGCGAGAGCATCTTGCGCTTGCCGGGGTGACCGGTGAGTACCTGGTACTGCAGGGCCATTTTCATCGCCACTTCCATGCCTACCGAACCGCTGTCCGAGTAGAACACGTGGTTCAGCCCGTCCGGGGTGATGCGCACCAGCTCACGGGCTAACGCGTTGGCGGGTTCGTGGGTCAGGCCGCCGAGCATCACATGGCACAGCTCGCCGGCCTGTTCGCGAATGGCCGCGACAAGGCGCGGATGACCGTAGCCGTGGATCATGCACCACCAGGAGCAGGTGGCGTCCAGCAGGCGCTCGCCGCTTTCCAGGGTAAAGTGAGCGCCGCTGCCGCCCACGACCTTGGGAGCGGGCGCTTGGGTTTTAAGATGCGCGTAGGGGTGCCAAACGGGCGAATTCATTGCGGCTCCAGGGTGAGTAGCGGTGCCAGGGAAAGGTAATGGTGGGCGGTAGCGGCTGCCGGCGTATTGAGAAACGGGAGGATGCCCAGGCAGGGGGCCGGCAAGCGGTGCTCGAGGACGGCCAGGTTGGCGGCATAGCGTGACGGGTCAGCGGCAAACGCTGGATCCACGACGCTGCCGACCCAGCCGGCGAGAGGCAGGCCGTCGGCCAGTATCGCCTCGGCGGTGAGCCGGGCGTGATTCAGGCAGCCAAGCTTGAGACCCACCACCAGAATCACCGGCAGGTTCATGGCGCGGGGGAGGTCGCAAAAATCCGCGTGCGCGTTGAGCGGTACCCGCCAGCCCCCCGCGCCTTCGATCAGCGTCAGCGTGCGCGGGAACTCTTCAAGCGTGGCCGCCAGCGTCGTGACGATGGCGTCGAGGCTCAGCGGATCACCGGCCTCGCTGGCCGCCAGGTGCGGCGCGATGGCCGGTTCAAACGCCCAGGGATTGACCGTTTCGTAGCTGACCGACGGGACGCTTTGCACCTGAAGGGCCAGAGCGTCGCGGTTGCGCAGCCCGTCAGGGGTGGCATCACTGCCCGAGGCAACGGGCTTCAGCCCCAGCGTGCTCAGACCTTGCGCGCGGGCGGCATACAGCAGGGCACTGGTGGCCAGGGTCTTGCCCGCGTCGGTATCGGTGCCGGTAATAAAATAGGTGCTCATGGTGTCTTTTCCAGGTGCAGGGTCAAACAGTGATAGCTCACCGGCAGGCCCTGGGGCTCGCGCAGGGCGTCATAGCGCGCGCGGGCGTCGGCCACCTCGCCACGGGTCAGCCGGGCGTTGGCGCGCGCCACCTGGGCGCCCACGCCCTTGATGGAGGCCATTACGGCGTTAAGGTCGGGGTAGTGAAACGTCCGCCAAGTCGCTGTTTGCTCCGCAAGCCCAAGCCCGCTATCGACCACGGTACGCTCGAGCTCGGCGGCACTGGGCGTGGTAAGCAGCGCCTCGGGGCGCTGCCAGGCGTCGGCGACTTCGCCAAGCGTGCCCGGCAATAGCGTGGTGATATACGCCTGGCCGCCGGGGGCAAGCACCCGATGAAGCGCCTGCATGACCGCGTCGCTGTCGCGGCACCATTGAATCGCCAGGTTGGAAAACACCAGGTCAAAGGCGCCGTCGGCAAACGGCAGCGCGGCGGCGTCGCCCTGATGCCAGGCAATCTGCTGGCCGTAACGCGCCTCGGCGTGGGCCAGCATGCCGGGGGCAATATCCAGCCCCGCCACTCGGGCATCGGGATAGCGCATTGCCAGCCGCTGGGTCCAGTAGCCGGTGCCGCAGCCCAGGTCCAGCACGCGCGGCCCGGCGCTTGTCGGCAGGCGCGCCCACAGCGCTTCACCGATATGCCGCTGGGCGCTGGCCAGGGCGTCGTAGCGCGGGGCCGCCCGGGAAAAGGCGCGGGCGACTTTCGCCTGCCAGTCAGGCGTCCTGGAAGCGGCGTGCGTTGGCGCTGCGATGCTCATACGGTGTCCTTGACGGCCAGCGCTGATGCCTGCTCGGCCAGCACGGCGGCGAGCGTCGCCGGCTGCGAGAGCATGGGGCAGTGCCCGGCATAGGCGAGACGACGAGCGCGGTCACGGGCGCGCTGGCCGACCAGCGGATCATGCTCGCCGACCAGGCGGATCACCGGGCAGGCAGGCGTGTTCAAACGCTGGGTATTGTCGAGGGTGGCCAGCCAGTCAAGGCCGGCGGCCAGGGTGGCATGATCGGCGCTCGGCTGGTCGCCGAGCAGCGCCTGCAGCTGGCGATGGGCGTGACGGGGATTGGGTTCGCCCTGGGCCTGCCAGCGCAAGAAGTGCTGCCAGGTCACCCTGGGATCGCGGGCGAACGCGCGCCGAAAGCTGGCAAGCTCGTCGTCGCTGACGCCGTCATCGCCGCAAAAGCGCTCGCCTGCGCCCAGCAGGACGAGGCCGCGCGGTGCGGGCAGCGTGTCCAGCAGCGCGGTGGCCAACAGCCCGCCCAGCGACCAGCCGACCCAGACGGCATCCTCGGGAAGGCGGTCGACCATGGCGTCGGCCAGTTGATCCAGCGAAGCATTTTCCGGCAGTGCGGGCTGGTGGCCGTAGCCCGGCCAGTCGACGCTGAGCACGTCGATGTCGGCAGGCCAGTGGGCCTCAAGCGACGCCCAGATACGCCGGTCCACCCCCCAGCCCGACAGCAGCACTAGGCGTGGCATGCGGCCTCCTCGCGTTGGCAGGCGTTTAGTCCTTCCAGTAAGCGGTGGAGGTCAGCCTGAGTGTGCCGCGCGCTGAGCGTGATGCGCAGGCGGGCCTCGCCCTCGGGCACCGTGGGAGGGCGGATGGCGCCGACGCTGATGCCGCGCTGTGCGAGCGTGTCTGCCCACGTCATCACCCGCGCCTCGCTACCCAGCATCAGCGGTTGAATGGGGGTCGCCGAGTGGGCCAGCGGCAGGCCAAGCAACGGCGCTTCGCGACGGAAGGTAGCGATATGCTCGAAAAGCTGCCGGCGCCGCTGGGGCTCCTGGCGAACGATACTCAGCGCTTCCAACGTGGCGGCGGCAATGCTGGGCGGCTGGGCGGTGGTGTACACATAGCTGCGGGCAAACTGGGTGATATGCTCGATCAGCGCGGCATCGCCGGCGACAAACGCCCCTGCGGTGCCCAGCGCCTTGCCCAGGGTCCCCACCAGAATCGGCACGTCCTCGCGTGTGACACCCTCCACGCAGCCGCGGCCGTTCTCGCC
Organism: Vreelandella gomseomensis; assembly: GCF_031451645.1. Lineage (NCBI taxonomy): Bacteria > Pseudomonadati > Pseudomonadota > Gammaproteobacteria > Oceanospirillales > Halomonadaceae > Vreelandella > Vreelandella gomseomensis. The sequence goes on from NZ_JARWAI010000007.1 coordinate 165,854, forward strand.
CAGCACGCCAAACCCGTGGGCGTCGTCGATCATCAGCCAGGCGCTATGCTCGCGGCTGACCCGGGCAAGCGTGGCGATATCGGCGACGTCGCCATCCATGCTGAAGACCCCGTCGCTGACCACCAGCTTATGGGTGGCCGTGCTGCGGGCCAGCAGGCGCTGCAGATCCTCGCCATCGCGGTGGTGATAGCGTCGGGAGCGGGCGCCGCTGAGCGTCGCGCCGTCGAGTAACGACGCGTGGTTGAGACGATCCTGAAAGATGGCCGTGTGGGCGTCAGCAAGGGATTGCAGCACGCCGAGGTTGGCCATATAGCCGGTCGAGAACAGCAGGGCACGTTCGCGTCCAGTCCACTCGGCTAACGCCGCTTCCAGCGCCTCGTGGGTACCCAGGTGCCCGCTGACCAGGTGCGAGGCGCCGGCTCCGGCGCCAAAGCGCCGAGCACCCTCGGCCTGGGCATTCTGAACACGCGGTTCCTGAGCCAGGCCGAGATAGTCGTTGCCAGCGAAGTCCAGGGTCGCTGAAGGCTTGACGCGGCGCTTTCGCCATCGCCGTTGGCGCAGGCGGTCATCCCGCGCGCTGGCCAGTCGTTCACGCCAGGCGTCAGACACTGGCATCCACCGCCAGATCCGCCACGCGCTCGGCGCGGGCATGCTGCTCGGCCTGCTGGGCCAGGCGCTGGGCCTGGGTGGCCTCGTCTTCGCAGGTCTCGCGGCGCTCGGGGTGCAGCCCCAGCTTGGTGAACAGCGCACGGTCCCGATCGGCCTGGGGGTTGCCGGTAGTCAGCAGCTTGTCGCCGTAGAAGATCGAGTTGGCGCCGGCCAGAAACGCCAGCGCTTGGGTCGAGTCGCTCATCTGCTCGCGCCCGGCGGAAAGCCGCACGTGGCTTTGCGGCATCATGATGCGGGCCACGGCAATGGCGCGAATAAATTCGATGGGATCCAGATCCTCGACATTTTCCAGCGGCGTACCGGGCACTTTCACCAGCATGTTGATCGGCACGGATTCCGGTTGCGGCGACAGCTTGGCCAGCTGCTGCAAAAGCGCGCTACGGTCCTTGGCGTCCTCGCCCATGCCCAGGATCCCGCCGGTGCAGACCTTCATTCCCGCCTCGCGCACCGTGGCAAGCGTATCCAGGCGATCGCTGAAGGTGCGGGTGGTGATGATCTCGCCGTAGAAATCCGGCGAGGTATCCAGGTTATGGTTGTAGTAATCGAGCCCCGCCGATGCCAGGCGGCTGGCCTGTTCGCCGTCGACCATGCCCAGCGTCATGCAGGTTTCAAGCCCCAGGGCCTTGACCTGGCGAACCATCTCTTCCACCAGCACCAGGTCTTTATCCCGCGGGCTGCGCCACGCCGCCCCCATGCAGAAACGGCTGGCGCCGGCCTCCTTGGCTGCCTTGGCCTGCTCGACGACTTTCTCGATCTCCAGCAGCTTCTCTTTTTCCAACTGGGTGTTGTAGTGGCCCGACTGGGGGCAGTACTTGCAGTCTTCGGGGCAGGCGCCGGTCTTGATGGAAAGCAGCGTGGAAACCTGTACCGCGTTGGCATCGAAATGCGCCCGGTGGACCTGCTGGGCCTGAAACAGCAGATCGTTGAACGGCAGCGCGAAAAGCGCGTTGATCTCGTCGAGCGTCCAGTCGTGGCGTGGGGTAGCCGTGGCGGCGTTAGCGAAGGTGGCGGTCACAGGTAAACCTATATGCTTTTGAAAGTTGACGAGACTTTATCGGCGTCCCTGCTCAGGTGTCAACGTTGCAAGCTTTTTCGGTTTACGGCGGCTGTGAAGAAATATGCTAGCCTTTATGCAATGAAACCGTTAAAAAAGTAGGCGGAGAGGGCCGCTATGCGTTTGAGCGACTATCAGCGTCAAATGATTGTCCAGTCAGTAAAAAACTGCTTTGGGGCTCAGGCGCGTGTAAAGCTGTTTGGCTCTCGTACCGATGATAGTCGCCGTGGCGGTGATATAGATCTGCTGATCATCACCGACATGCAGGACGTCAACGATATTGTACGAGCCGAAATGCGCTGCCAGGTACAGCTACAGCAAGCGCTTGGCGAACAGAAAATTGATATGTTGATCGATTATCCCGGTCTGGGTAATCATCCCGCCATTTTCCGCATCGCCGAACAATCTGGTATTGCGTTATGACACAAGATAGTGTGCAACAGCGTCTACTTGCTGCCTGGCGTGAGTGTCAGCGTCATCGGCATTTCATTGGCTATGCGTTGTCGTCTTTGCAAATGTCGCTACCCATTACCGGCGAGCGCCTTACGCGACTCAGTGATGCGGAGGTCCAAAGTCTGGATCAATTCGTGCTTCGGTTTGGTAAATTGCAGGACGCTATTGGTGCGCGATTGCTTCCTTCTGTGCTGCTGTATTTACAAGAGCCGTATGAGGATCGCCCCATGCTGGATAAGCTACATCGTCTGGAAAAACTGGGCTATATCGAAGACAGTGAGCAATGGCAAGCACTGAGAATACTGCGAAATCGCTTCGCCCATGAATATCCGGATGATCCCGATAAAAATGCGGCGATCTTGACGCTGGCGATTGAGTCAGTGGCTAGTTTGACGTCTATTATGGAGCGGATTGACCAAAAGCTTGCGCTTTCTTCTGCCTCATAATCATTTTCTCGTAGTCCTGACCTCAGAGATACGCTTCTAGCTGATCAGCGCTACCCTGCTTTATACTCGGCGCCCCTTGCCAATCGTGGGAGCGCAGATGTCAGTTTCCGAGTCCGGTACGCACAATGCTGATGCCATTAGTCCAGGTGCCGAGAGAGATCCGGCGACGGGGCATCCGCGCCCGCCCCGGCGTGAGTTCAAGGCGAGGGGCAGCTTTGTCACGCGCTGTGAGGGCTGCAACCTGCCCGAGCTGAACTGTCTGTGCCCGTACCGGGTCACCGCCCAGAGCCACGCCCAGGTATGGCTGTTGACGCACCCGCTTGAGCACTTCAAGCCGACCAACACCGGGCGCTTGATTGGCGACGTGCTGGCGCAGACCCAGGTGTTTACCTGGTATCGCACCGCGCCGGATGCGCAGTTGATGGCGCTGCTCGAAGACCCGCGCTACGCGCCCTTTGTGATCTTTCCCGATGACCAGCCGGACTACGCTGACCGCGTGGTCTCGATGGAGGCGGTCAGCGACGCCAAACGCAGCGCTAAAATTCCGGTGTATATTCTGCTCGATGGCACCTGGCGTCAGGCGCGGCGTATCTTCCGCAAAAGCCCTTACCTGGACGCGCTGCCCGTTCTGCCGCTGCGTACCCAGCGGGAAACCCGCTATCGGCTACGCAAGCCGGCGTCCAGTGCGCATCTGTGCACCGCCGAGGTGGCCGTTGAGCTGTTGCGCCAGGGCGGCGACGAGACCGCCGCCGCCGTGTTGGACGACTACTTCGAAGTGTTCAACGACAGCTACGCCGCCAGCCGTTTTTACCATCGGATCGACGACCCAACCCCCGCGATGCAACGGCTGCTGGGCCGGCAGGCAAGCGGCCATGGTTAACGTTTTTACCGGCAGATAACAGCGCAACGCCCGCGAGGGCGGGCGTTGCGGTGATCATGCGCTGCTGCCAAACAGGGCGCCGGCGATCCTGAAGCCAGCGACCCAGGTACCCACCGCCGAGCCCAGCGTGGCGAGAATGAAGACCAGCAGCGTGCGCGACACGCGATTACGCCACCAGCCTTTGAGCTGCACGACGTCGTGGCGCAGGGTGGCGAAGTCGCGCACCTTGGGCTTGCGCATGTAAAGCTCAACGCCGGCGGCCACAAAGCCCGCGCCAATGGTGGGGTTGAGCGAGGTGAGCGGGGCGGCGAAGAAGGTGGCCACCACCGTGACCGGATGCGCCAGCGCAGCGATGGTGGCACCCGCGGACAGGATGCCGTTGATCAGGAACCACTCGGTAACCAGCTGCCAGCCGAGGTCGGTGTTGCGCGAGAAGCCAATGGCAAACCCCACCAGCACCAGGGCGGTGATCAGCCAGGGCGCCAGTTTCCAGAGCTTGGAAGGCGGTGGCGTGGCTTCCAGCGCGGCAATTTCGTCGCGGGGGTTATCGGGCAGCGGGGCATCCAGGTGCTCGCCGGTGCCTTTCAGGTGCCCGGCGCCCAGCACCACCAGCACGTTGCGGTAGCGCCCCGGGGGGGCGTCTTCGGCTAGGCGCAGCGCCATGTAGCGGTCGCGCTCGCGGATTAGCGGGCTGTACAGGGCTTCCGACTGGGCGGCAAATTCGCTGAAGGTGGCCTCCAGCATATCGCCTTCCTTGAGCTTCTCGATGTCTTCTTTCGAGACGTTATCCCTTGAAAGCACGCTGCCCAGCAGTCCGGTGAACAGCGAAAAGCGCTGCCACCAGGGCACATTGCGGTAGATGCGCCGCAGGGTGATGCCCACGTCGCGGTCGACCAGCAGCAGCGGCAGCCGGTGGGTCTGGCAGCTTTCCACCGCCGCGCGCATTTCGGCGCCGGGCTGAATGCCCGATTGTTCGGCGATGCGCTGCTGAAACGCCCCCAGCGCCAGGCTGGCGGCGACCATGCCGGCCTTGCCCTGCTTGAAGACCTGGAAGAGGTCCTGCTCGCCCATGGCGTCGGGGTTGGCCATGCTGTGATGGCGCGCATTGCAGAGCTCGATGGCGACGGCATCGAAGCCGCCGCTGTCGATCAGCTGGCGCACGTCATCGGCGCTCTCCACCGATACGTGGGCGGTGCCGAGCAGTGTATAGCGGGTATCCCCCACCGTGATAACCTTGAGCGGTCCGCTTGTGGCGGGCAGTGCGTCGCTATCGGGCACTGTCGGTGTCACATCTTCCTGGGTCATGAAAACGTCTCAACTCAACAAATAAACAGGCCGTACCGGTTGGATCAACGCCGCCAGAAAGCAGGCGTGAACAGCACCAGCACGGTAAAAATCTCCAGACGACCGAGCAGCATGGCCACCACCAGGATCCATTTGGCCGCTTCCGGCACGTCGCCGTAGTGACTGCTGGCTTCGCCGAGCGCCGGGCCCAGGTTGTTCAAGGCCGAGCCCACCGTTGACCAGGCGGTGACCTGGTCGACGCCCGTGGCCATCACCCCGACCAGCATCAGGAAGAACAGCAGCACATACACCGAAAAGAAGCCCCAGACCGCCTGGGCGATGCCGTCCGGAACGCTGACCTTGCCCACCTTGACGGCGATGACCGCGTTGGGATGAATCAAGCGCATGATCTCGCGCATGCCCTGCTTCATGATCAGGATGATGCGGATGACTTTCATACCGCCTGCGGTGGAGCCCGAGCACCCGCCGACAAACGCCGCCATGAACAGCAGAAAGGGCAGCGCGCCGGGCCACATGGAAAAGTCCGCGACCCCGAACCCGGCGGTGGTCGCCACCGAAACCACCTGGAAGACGCCGTGGCGCAGCCCGCGCCAGGTGTCGTAGGTATCGGTGATCCACAGCGACAGCACCGCGACCACGGACAGCCCAAGCAGGAACAGCATCAGAAAGCGCGCTTCGGGATCCTGGAAGTAGTGCGTCAGACGCTTTTCGCGCCAGGCGATGAAATGCAGGCTGAAGCTGAATGCCGAAATCAGCATGAAGCCCACGCAGATCATTTCGATGGTGGCGCTATCGAAGTAGCCGATACTGGCGTCGTAGGTGGAAAAACCGCCAATCGCCACGGTTGAAAAACTGTGCCCCAGGGCATCGAACCAGTCCATGCCGGCGGCCATGTAGGCCAGCATGCAGGCCACCGTCAGCGTGGCGTAGATGTACCACAGCGCCTTGGCGGTTTCGGTGATGCGCGGCGTCAGCTTGGAATCCTTCAGCGGCCCGGGAATTTCGGTGCGGTAAAGCGCCATGCCGCCTACGCCCAGGGTGGGCAGGATGGCGACCGCCAGAACCACGATCCCCATGCCGCCCAGCCACTGCAGTTGCTGGCGGTAGTAGAGGATGGACTCGGGCAAAAAGTCGATGCCGGTAATCACGGTGGCGCCGGTGGTGGTCAGACCCGAGAAGGACTCGAAGACCGCATCGGTGAGGCTCAGCGATTCATCGCCAAACAGCATCAGCGGCAGCGAGCCGAACAGCGCCAGCACCGTCCAGAACATCGCGGCGATGATGAACCCGTCGCGCACGCGCAGCTCTTTCTGGGCGTGGCGGTTGGGCAGGTAAAGCACCAGGCCGGTTGCCACGGAAATCCCCATGGCGATCAGGAAGGCTTCCCAGACGCCGTCGCGAAACCACGCGGATATCAGCATGGGGGGAAGCATGGTGAGGCTGAACAGCATCAGCAGCAGCCCCAAAATGCGCAAGATGACCCGCAGACTCATGGCTGCCGTGTGCTCCCCTGGCCGGTACGTCGTTGGCGGTGCAAACCCATCAGAAGAACGTCAGCCCCACCTGGAAGAGGCGCTCCACGTCGCGGATGCGCCGCTTGTCGATGACGAACAGAATCACGTGGTCGCCGCTTTCGATGACGATGTGATCGTGGGCGATCATGACCTCCTTGCCGCGCACGATCGCCCCGATGGTGGTGCCGTCGGGCAGGTCGATCTCGCGAATCGTACGGCCGACCACCTTGGACGACTGCTTGTCGCCGTGGGCGATGGCCTCGATGGCCTCCGCCGCGCCCCGGCGCAGCGAGTGGACGTTGACGATATCGCCGCGCCGCACGTGGGTCAGCAGGCTGCCGATGGTCGCCTGCTGGGGCGAAATGGCAATGTCGATCTCGCCGCCCTGAACCAGATCCACGTAGGCGGCGTTGTTGATCAGCGTCAGCACCTTCTTGGCGCCCAGGCGCTTGGCCAGCAGCGACGACATGATGTTGACCTCGTCGTCGTTGGTCAGCGCGCAGAAAATATCGCAGTCCTCGATGTTCTCTTCTTCCAGCAGCCGCTTGCTGGTGGCGCTGCCGTGGAGCACCACGGTGCGGTCGAGCCGCTCGGACAGCGTGGTGCAGCGCTCGAGACTGTGTTCGATGATCTTGACCTGCTGGCTGTGCTCCAGGTGCTCGGCCAGCCGCTCGCCGATGTTGCCACCCCCGGCAATCACCACCCGGCGAAAATCCCGTTCGACCCGGCGCAGCTCGCTCATCACCGCGCGAATATCGCGCCGGGCGGCGAGGAAGAATACCTCGTCGTCGGCCTCGATGACGGTATCGCCACGGGGGATGATCGGCCGGTTGCGGCGATAGATCGCCGCCACCCGGGTGTCCACGTTGGGCATATGGCGGCGCAAAAAGGCCAGATCCTGGCCGACCAGCGGGCCGCCGTAGAAAGCTTTCACCGCCACCAACTGAACGAGCCCGCCGGCAAACTCCAGCACCTGCAGCGCGCCGGGGTGTTCGATCAGGCGACGCACGTGGTCGGTGACCACCTGCTCGGGGCTGATCAGCACGTCGATGGGAATTGCCTCGTGGGCAAACAGCCCCTTGCGGGTCAGGTACGCCGAGGAGCGTACCCGGGCGATCTTGGTCGGAGTGCGGAACAGGGTATGCGCGACCTGGCAGGCGATCATGTTGATTTCGTCGCTGCTGGTGACGGCGATCAGCATGTCGGCGTCTTCGCCGCCCGCCTGGCGCAGCACGATAGGGTAAGAGCCGGCGCCGGTGACCGTGCGGATATCGAGTTTGGTATGCAGCTCGCGCAGTTTCTTGGCATCGGTATCAACGACGGTGATGTCGTTTTCCTCACCGGCGAGGTATTCCGCAAGGGTGCCGCCGACCTGGCCGGCGCCGAGAATGATAATTTTCATTGCTGAGCATCGGTTCCGTTAAAAGCGCCAGGGATCCTCGCCAACTGCGCGAGGCGGCCTATCGTGCGCTGCAATAAAGACGGCGGCCAGTGTAAACCAGCCGCCGCCGAAAAGCAGGTGGGATTATTCCAGGGTGAAGCCGACCTTGATCGTGACCTGCCAGTGCGCCACGCGGCCGTCTTCGATATGGCCCCGGGTGTCGATCACCTGCATCCAGCGCATGTGCTTGACGGTTTCAGACGCCTTGGCCAGCGCGCTCTGCACGGCATCTTCAATGCCTGTTTCAGAAGAACCGGTTAGCTCGATGTGCTTGTAGGTATGGTGACTCATGTTACCTCCGTCCGTGTCATGAATGCACTGCCGCGTGCAAGGCGAGTGCCTCTTAGGCAGCCCGCTTCTCTAGTCTGGCATAAAAAAAGCCATCGTGACTGCTCGCTTCGGGGAACAGTTGTCGTCCTTGGCCGCTGGGCATGCCCCAGGCGACGTCGTCCGGGGTGGTGACGATGGCATCGGGGGTGCGGGCAAGAAATGCCTCGACCTGCTCGGCATTTTCTTCCGGCAGTACCGAGCAGGTCGCGTACAGCAGCGTGCCGCCGGGGCGCAGCATCGCCCAGAGGTTATCCAGCAGCTGGCGTTGCAGGGTAGCGAGCTTGCCAATGTCGTCGGGGCGCCGCAATTTCTTGATATCCGGGTGGCGGCGAATGACCCCGGTGCCGGAGCAGGGCGCGTCCAGCAAGATGGCGTCATACGGCGTGGCGTTCCACCAGTCGCGCTGAGTGGCGTCGGCGTGCTGCAGGTCGGCGGTCAGGCCCAGCCGGCTCAGACTGTCGTCGACCCGTCCCAGCCGCTGGTTGTCGCTATCGATGGCGGTGAGCGTGATATCGAACTGCTCCAGCAGATGGGCGGTCTTGCCGCCGGGCGCGCAGCAGGCGTCCAGCACCCGTGCCCCCGGGCGCGGCGCAAGCGCCGGGCCGAGCAGCGCCGCGCTCAGCTGGGCGGCCTCATCCTGCACGCTGACCAGGCCGCGCTCGAAACCGGGCAGCGTGGAGACGTCGCAGGGCTGCTCCAGGGTGATGCCGTCCGGCGCGTGAACGCAGAGCTGGCCGCTCAACCCGGTTTCAGTGAGCAGCGACAGGTAGGTTTCGCGATCCTGATGGCGCTGGTTTACGCGCAGCGTCATGGGGCCGGGCTGGTTATTGGCTTCGGCGATGGCCTGCCACTGATCCGGCCATGCCTGACGCAGCGTTTTCAACAGCCAGGCGGGATGCTCGAGGGCGACGTGGGCATCGCGGTCGACCGTCGCCTCTAGAGCGGCGGCTTCACGCTGCAAGCGACGCAGGCAGCCGTTGAGTACCCGGGTTGCCCAGTCCTTGCCGAGCAACCGCGCGGCGCCAGCCGTTTCCCCCACGGCCGCATGGGCCGGAATGCGCATGTACAGCAGCTGGTAGATGCCGATCAGGAGCAAGGCCTGAACGTCGCTGTCGCGTTTTTTGAACGGCTGCTTGAGCAGTTGACCGGCCAGCGCTTCCAGGCGCGGCAAGCGCCGGCAGGTGCCGTAGCAGAGCTCTTTGAGCAGGCTACGATCCCGGGCAATCACGCTATGCTCATCCAGGCCGGCGAGAGACCCCTTGTCGGTGAGCACCGGGACGAGCCCCCGGGCGGCGGCGGCGCGTACTTCCAGGCCGCTGCCTTCCTTGGGTGCGCGAGGCTGATTCATGACGGTGCTCCTTCTTGCGGGCTGGGCCCCAGGCGGGTGCCCGGAGTGAGGCGTGTCTGGCGGGCGTTGAGCAGTTCGCGAACCGGCAGGGCCTTGCCCCCCGGCAGCTGGGCGCGGCTCACGCAGAGCACCTCGCGGCCGTCCTGGCCGCAGGCGATACGCAGGTGATCCTCGCCGTGGGGTAATAGCGTACCGGGGGCCGATGCGGGCTGTTCGCCGGGCTCGGCGCTGGCCGCCAGCAGGCGCAGGCGGTCATCGCCCAGGGCGCACCAGGCAACAGGCCAGGGGTTGAAGGCGTGAATGGTGCGTACCAGCTGTTCGGCAGGCTGATGAAAATCCAGCTCGGCCTCGGCCTTGGTGAGCTTGGCAGCGTAGGTCACGCCTTCGTCGGGTTGTGGCGTCGCGCTGACGGCGCCCGTGGCGAGTTCATCGAGGGTATTGATCAGGGCACTGGCCCCTTGAATCCCGAGACGGTCGTGCAAGTCGCCACCGGTGGTCTGGGCAGTGATCGGGGTGCGAACCTCATGGAGCATGTCGCCGGTGTCCAGCCCTGCATCCATCTGCATGATGGTGACGCCCGACACGCGGTCGCCCGCCTCGATGGCGCGCTGAATCGGCGCGGCGCCCCGCCAGCGGGGTAGCAGCGAGGCGTGCACGTTGAGGCAGCCCAGGCGCGGGATATCCAGAACGGCCTGCGGCAGCAGTAGCCCGTAGGCCACCACCACCATGACGTCGGCATCCAGCGCGGCAAGCGTCGCCTGGGCCTCGGCCGTTTTCAGGCTTGCGGGCTGATGAACCGGCAGCGCATGGTCGAGCGCCAACTGCTTGACCGGACTCGGGGTGAGCTTTCGACCACGCCCGGCGGGACGGTCGGGCTGGGTATACACAGCGACCACCTGATGCTGGCTTGCCAGCAGGGCGGCCAGGCTTGAGGCAGCAAATTCAGGCGTACCCGCGAAAACAACGCGCAATGATGACATGGAGACAGCGACCTGGCGGCAAAAGTAAATGTGGCAGTAACCTCGGGCAATGCAGTCGCTGTCAGGCGTCCTGCATCAGCTTGTGGCGTTTTTCCATTTTCTTGCGAATCCGGTCACGCTTGAGCGGCGATAGATAGTCGACAAACAGCACGCCTTCCAGGTGGTCGTATTCGTGCTGAATGCAGTGCGCCAGCAAACCGTCGGCTTCAAGCGTAAAGGGCTCGCCGTTGCGGTCCAGCGCTTTCAGCTCCACGCTCAGGTAGCGGGGCACCTCGGCATAATGTTCCGGGATCGACAGGCAGCCTTCGGAAAGCGGTTCCTGGGTGTCACCCAGCGGTGTGTACTGAGGGTTGATCATCACCAGCGGTTGCGACTGGTCGTCGCTGACATCCATCACCACCACGCGACGGTGGACGTCCACCTGGGTGGCGGCAAGGCCGATCCCCTTGGCGTCGTACATGGTGTCGAGCATGTCGTCGACGAGTTGGCGCACCTCATCGTCGACGGTCTGAACTGCTTGGGCCTTGGTGCGCAGGCGCTCGTCAGGAAATTCGAGAATGGCGAGTTTGGCCATGGCGTGACTACCACCGTTATGCTGAGCTGAGTAATCGCTTGGGCCACGCGCCGGTAGGGTCGCCTGCCCAAGTGCTTTATGATCGCCATACGTGGCTGGCGCCGAACGTTGTGATCAATGTAGTTTATGATCAACCACTATATCATGCTGTCAATGCTCCTGGGCATGCCTGCCCGGCGGCGCAGCGCGGATCTCCACGCTGAAAAAGCGATAACAAAACAGGGAGGCAGGATGGCAGCGAGACAATACCGCTGGCGAGCCGGGGTCGGGGGCTGGCTGATCGGCGCGTTGACGCTCTTGGCCGCGCTGGACGCGGCAGCGTGGGAGCGCGTCCGCGAGTCGGCGCCCGAGCGCTACACCGTAGTGACGGGAGATACGCTATGGGATATTGCCGCCCGGTTCCTGCACGCCCCCTGGCAGTGGCCAGAACTGTGGCAGGCCAATCCCGCGATCGATAACCCCCACCTGATTTATCCCGGGGATGTGCTGACGCTCGACGACTGCCAGGGCGTGCCGTGCCTGTCGCTGGCGCGGGAGCAGCGCGTGGTCAAGCTGTCCCCCGAGATGCGCACGGTGCCACGTCGTGAAGCGATTGCGCCGATCGACCCGAGCGTCATCGGGCCGTTCCTGCGCGGCCACCGGATCGTCGACGGCGACCCGGCGGAGGACGCTCTGGCGTACGTGGTGGCGGGCCACCAGGGCCGCCTGATCAGCGGCGCGGGGGATTCGCTGTATGTCAGGGGGCAGGTGCCACGGGATACCCGGATTGGCATTTATCGCCCTGCCGAGCGCTATGTCGGGGGCGATGGCACGCCGCTGGGCACCGAGTTGATCAAGATCGGTGAGGCCCGCGCCCTGCGCGCCGAGGATGACATCGTGCAGCTGCAGGTGCTCAGCGCCGACCAGGAAATACGCAATAATGATCTGGCGGTGCCGCTGGAAACGTCGCGACAGCTCGATACGATGGTGCCACGAGCGCCCCGCAATGAGCTTTCCGGGGCGATTGTTGGCGTACCGGGCGGCGTGCGGTTTATCGGCCGCCTGCAGGTGGTAACGATCGATCTGGGGACGCTGGATGGCGTCCAGCCCGGGCATGTTTTCCAGATTGCCCAGCAGGGCGAGGTGATCAGCGATCCACGCAGCCAGGAGGCGCTCACGCTACCCAGCGAGGCCGCCGGCACCTTGATGGTCTTCAGACCTTATGATCGCGTCAGCTATGCGTTGGTGATGGAAGCGTCAACGGTGCTGGAAGTGGGCGACCTCGTGCGTTCACCGCCGCGCTGAAAACCGGCGTGCCGACATTGATATACGGGACAAGGAGGTTGAATGGATACCAGGGAGTGGTTGGCGGTCAATGCATTACCCGGCGTGGGGCCGCAGCGCATCGCCCAGTTGGTGGCGCAGCAACCCGCGTGGCCGCAAGGCTGGCTGGCAGGGCTACCCGGCAAGGCGGCCAGTGCGCTGCGGCTGTGGTGCGACCATCCGTCTAAAAGCCCCTTGCAGTCGGCAGTGGCGACCAGCCTTGACTGGCAGTCGGGCGCGCCGGGGCGGACGATCCTGCACCGCGACCATCCGGCCTGGCCGGCGTTGCTTAACCAGCTGCCCGATCCCCCGCCGGTGCTGTGGGCGCAGGGCGATCTCGGTACGCTCGAGCGACCCACGCTTGCCATGGTGGGCACGCGCCGCCCCACCGCCGAAGGCACGCATAACGCCCAAACCTTCGCCCGTGAGCTGGCCCGCCGCGGCTGGTGTATTGTCAGCGGCATGGCCCTGGGCATCGATGGGGTAGCCCAGCAGGCCGCTCTGGATGCCGGGGGCAGTAGCGTGGCGGTACTCGGCTGCGGGATCGATGTGATCTACCCCGCCCGCCATCGCGGGCTTTACCAGCAGCTCAGCGATGCGCCGGGCGGCCTGGTGCTGGCCGAGCATCCGCCGGGTACGGTGGCCCATCCGGCGTTTTTTCCACGCCGCAACCGCATCGTGACCGGCCTGTCGCTGGGCACGCTGGTGGTGGAAGCCGCCGAGAAAAGCGGCTCCCTGGTAAGCGCGCGCCTGGCCATGGAACAGGGCCGCGACGTCTTTGCGCTGCCCAGCTCGCTGCACAATCAGCAGGCCCGTGGCTGCCTGCAGCTGTTGCGCCAGGGCGCGGCGATGGCCTGCGACCCCCAAGACATCGTCAACGAGCTGCATCACTGGGCGAGCGAGTTTCTGCCACCTGCTTTGGAACCCCCGGTCTCGCCGTCTGCGCCTGAGACACCGGCGGACGAACCTTTGCCGGATGCGCTGCTTGGCTTGTTGAGCGCCACACCGACGCCGATTGACGCCTTGGTGCAACAAAGCGGCAGTACGGTGAGCGAGTGCCAGCAGCGCCTGCTGATGCTGGAAATCGACGGCTGGGTGGCGTCGCGGGCAGGAGGCTGGGTGCGTTTACCGCGCCCATGATAGGATTGAGGCTTCCTTTGTCATCATCGGTGGAGACTTCATGACAACGGCTGCTGAAGTGGATATTGCGGTTCGCGCGCTGCGCGAGGGCGGCGTGATTGCCTGCCCGACGGAAGCCGTATGGGGGCTGAGCTGCGACCCTGACAATGACGAAGCGCTGGCGCATCTCATGCGTCTCAAGGATCGCGACCCTGCCAAGGGGGTGATTCTCGTGGCTGCTTCGATCAGCCAGTTTCAGCCCTGGCTGACGCAGCTACCCCTGGCACTGCATGCGCCGCTGGTCGCCAGCTGGCCAGGCCCCAACACCTGGCTGGTGCCGGATAACGGCCGCAGTCACGGCATGGTGCGCGGCGCGCATTCAAAAGTGGCCCTGCGGGTGACCGATCACCCGCTGATGCAGGCGCTTTGCGAGGCGTTCGGCGGCCCGCTGGTGTCGACCTCGGCCAACGTCGCCGGCGACCCGCCGGCAACCCGCGAGGACGAGGTCAGGACGGTCTTCGGTGACCAGCTGGCCGCGATCGTTTCTGGCGAGCTGGGTGGCAATCCCCGTCCCAGCACCATCCGTGATCTCGCCAGCGGACACGTGATACGCAGTTAACCGACCCTCAGGAGACGATGTGGCGCACGAACATCTGGATACCGTTAAAACCTATCTGCTGGATCTACAGGAGCGCCTTTGCGACGGCCTGGCACGCGCCGACGGTCAGGCAAGCTTCAGGCAGGACGAATGGGACCGCGCAGAAGGTGGAGGTGGGCGCTCCCGGGTTATCGAGCACGGCGGCGTGTTTGAAAAGGGCGGCGTGAACTTCTCGCATGTCTTCGGCACCACGCTGCCGCCTTCAGCCACCGCCGCCCGTCCAGAACTGGCCGGGCGCAGTTTTCACGCGGTCGGGGTTTCCTGGGTGCTGCATCCGGAAAATCCCCATGTGCCCACCAGCCACGGCAACGTACGGTTCTTTATCGCCGAAAAAGAGGGCGAGCCGCCAGTCTGGTGGTTTGGTGGCGGCTATGACCTAACGCCGTTCTACCCGGTGTTCGACGATGTGGTGCACTGGCACAAGGTAGCCAGCACGGCCTGCGCGCCCTTTGGCGACGACGTTTACGCGCGTTACAAGGCCTGGTGCGACGAGTACTTCTACCTCAAGCACCGGGATGAGACCCGCGGCGTCGGCGGGCTGTTTTTCGATGATCTCAATGAAGGCAGCTTCGAGGAGTGCTTTGCGTTTCAGCGCGCCGTCGGCGATAGCTTTCTCGACGCCTATGTGCCGATTGTCGAGCGCCGCCGGGGCGATGCCTGGGGCGAGCGCGAGCGCGACTTCCAGCTTTACCGGCGTGGCCGTTACGTGGAGTTCAACCTGGTGTGGGACCGGGGCACGCTGTTCGGCCTGCAAAGCGGCGGGCGGACCGAGTCCATCTTGATGTCGATGCCGCCGCTTGCCCGCTGGGAATATGCCTTCACTCCCGAGGCAGGCACGCCAGAAGCGCGGCTGAACGACTATCTGGTACCGCGTGACTGGCTCAACGAAGCGGCTCAGCCACACCGTGAGGCTCTCCATGACTGATCGCTACTGCGTTTTTGGCCACCCCGTGGGCCACTCCAAGTCGCCCATGATTCACGCCGATTTTGCCCGGCAGACCGGGCAGGATATCGACTATACCGCCAGTGAGCCGCCGGTCGATGCGCTGGCCGAGGCGTGGCGGGCGTTCTGCGCAGAAGGCGGGCGGGGCGCCAACGTGACCGTGCCATTCAAGGCAGATGCGTTTGCGCTGTGCGATACGCTCAGCCATCGTGCCCGCCGGGCGGGCGCCGTGAATACCCTGATGCTGGGCGGCAACGGCTTGACCTATGGCGACACCACCGATGGTATCGGCCTGGTGCGCGACCTGGCCTACCATCGCGTGTCGCTTCGTCAGAAGCGCGTGCTGGTGGTGGGGGCCGGTGGCGCGGTGCGCGGTATCCTCGAGCCGCTGCTGGCCGAACAGCCCGCCGCCCTGATGGTGGTCAACCGTACGGCCGCCAAGGCCGCGCAGCTGGCAGGCGACTTTGCCGATCTGGGCAATATTCAAGGCGGTGGCTTTGACACCCTGGAAGGCAGGTTCGACCTGGTGATCAACGGTACCAGCGCAAGCCTTGCCGGGGATCTGCCGCCGCTGCCCGAGACGCTGTTTTCCCCTGACGCCTGGGCCTACGACATGATGTACGGCGCCGACCCCACGGTGTTCCTGCAATGGGCCGGCCCGCGCGGGGCGAAACTTCTGGATGGATTGGGCATGCTGGTCGAGCAGGCGGCCGAGTCGTTCTTCATGTGGCGCAATGTACGCCCCGACACCGCACCGGTGCGCTCGCGGCTACGCCAGTCGTTGAACTACCGCTAGTTACTCGCGCCGTTATCGTTCTGCGCGGTTATCACAGGGCGCGCTATACAACCGCCGTTGCCGTGAGGCAACGGCGGTCTTGCATCACGGACGCGGGCAGTTGGGCGTACGCCCGTTGTTGCGGGCCTGTTCGTAGGCGTTCATGGCGCCACTCATGTTGGCTTGCAGCCCTTCGATCCGCTGGCCCTGACTCGGGTGGGTCGACATCCAGGCCGGTGGCTGGCCGCCGCCGGAGGCTTGCTGCATGTTCTGCCACAGGGTCACGCTTTCGCGCGGATCGAAGCCGGCGCGAGCCATCAGGTCAAGGCCAATGGTATCCGCTTCGCTTTCATGGCGGCGCGAGAAGGGCAGCATGATGCCGTACTGCGCGCCCATCCCCAGCACCCCCATGAGCTGGTCGCTCTGGATGCCGGCGGTACTGGAGAGAACCGACAGGCCCAGCTGCGTCGCGCTTTCGGTAGACGCCCGCTCGTTGGAATGCTTGGCCAGCACGTGGCCGATTTCATGGGCGACCACCGAGGCAAGCTGATCCTGGGTGGTGGCGATATCCAGCATGCCGGTATGCACGCCCATGTAGCCCCCGGGCAGGGCAAAGGCATTGGGGGAGTCTTCTTCAAAGACGCGAATCTGCCAGTCAAGCCGTTGCTGCTCCTGGGGGAGTTCCGCGACGATGGCATCCGCGATACATTGCACGTAACGCTGGCTTGATTGCCCGGCGGCGGGCAGCTCCTGCTGGTACTGGTTAAAGGCTTGGCTGCCCATGTTGTTGAGTTCGTCATCGGATAACAACAGCAGCTGCGAACGGCCGGTGGGCGAGGTGGAACAGGCAGCGACGGTGGCGCATAAGGCGGTGATGGCGAGAGGGCGAAGCCAACGCATGAGCGTATTTCCTTTTCAACAAGTGAATTCCTAGCCACAAGATAACCACTGTACAGGGTAAATCAATCCTTACCCGCATAATTCACCAGGAGAGGCTTTATGGATGCCGAGTTAAGCCAGCGCTTGACCCGTTTGCTCGACCAGCTTGATCACTGGCTGCCGCCCGCCCCCGCACCGGTCGACTGGCAGACCGAGGTCGCCGCACTGTGGCAGCGGCATCCGCTGGGCGGGCGGCTGGTGGCGGTGCCGCCCAGGGACGCGCTGACCCTTGACGACCTGATGGGCATCGAGCGCCAAAAGACCGCGCTGGTGGATAATACCCGGGCGTTTTTGCGCGGACTGCCCGCCAATCACGCCCTGCTGTGGGGCGCGCGGGGCAGCGGTAAATCCTCGATCGTGCGCGCGCTGCTCAACGCCTTGGCGGGTGAAGGGCTGCGGCTGGTGCAGATCGACCGCCAAGAGCTGGCTAGCCTGCCGATACTGGTGGAGCAGCTGCGTCATCAGCCCCAGCGCTTTGTCGTGTACTGTGACGACCTTTCTTTCGAGGGCAACGACGATGCCTACAAGGCGCTCAAGAGCGTACTCGATGGGGCGCTCACCGGCCCGCCGGAAAACGTATTGCTGTATGCCACCTCGAACCGTCGTCATTTGCTGCCCGAATCGATGGACGACAACAGCGGCTCGCAGCTGGTAGGTGAGGAATTGCACCATGGCGATGCGGTGGAGGAGAAAATCTCTCTGTCGGACCGGTTTGGGCTATGGCTGAGCTTTCATCCCTTTAACCAGGCAACCTACCTGGACGTGTGCGCTCATTGGGTCGCGCGGGTGAGCAGCGAGAACGTCAGCTGGGATGATGAGGCGCGTGCCGAAGCGCTGCGCTTTGCGACCCTGCGTGGCGGGCGCAGCGGTCGCACCGCCTGGCAGTTTGCGGCCCACTGGGTAGGCCGCAAAGGGTTGGCTGACGGCACTTAGCCTTGTGGTACCAACTGCCCATCGGCGCCCACGTTGAGGCGAATGGTGGGTGTCAGCAAACCAGCAGGAAGCCGCATGCCTAAACCGCGCAGATCCCCTGGCGTGATGGCCAGTTGACTGCCGGGCGGTAGTTCTCCCTGGGTGGCCAACTGGCTGGCAAGCTCCAGCATGGGCGCCATGCGTTGGGTGTCGGTGGCGAGGACATCAAAGGCAACCGGCAGGCGTAAATTGGCATCGTCGCCAGAGGTTAGCTTGACGTCCTGCTCATAGTTTCCCTGTACAGGATCAACGCCAGGCATGTCGAGCATCCAGCGAAAGCCCGACATCTCCACCGGGGGCATGCCCGCAGGCAGGCCCAGCCCCATGGCAATGGTCGCCTGAACGGGCAGACTACCAGCGCCAAGGCTGGAAGCGATCAGGCTGGTTAAATCGCTGGTGTCCAGGCCTGCCTTGATACGGTAAGGACCAATGCGAACATCCTCGACCCCCAGTGAGGTGACCGCCAAACGAAACGCAAACAGGCCGGTTTGGGGCAGGGCGAGACAGCCCGTGAGCAGGCTGGCCAGGCCAAAAACGGTCAGCCAACGCCAGTAGCGAGCAATATAAAACATAAGACTCCCCTTAAGTAGGATGTAAGGTAGTGGGATATTACGATGCCAAGTGTAAGCGCGCCTTATTTATCACACCGGCGGTAGCACCCCTATTCAGCGCCTTTTGACTACTTGAGGAGCGCTTTGGGGCTATCTGATGCCCTCATTGGCGTAACAACAATTTAAAATCGTCTTCTAATGCCCGTTTTATCACGTTTTCGCATAAACGGCCGTCACTTGCCCACGGTATGCTCTCAGACTTTGGCTGATGGGGGAATGCGTACGCTGTTGAGCTCACTCATGGGGTAGCAGTCAGGAAGCGGCTGCAGTCGTCGGATGCCAGGGAGTAAGTGGGGTCACCACTTATGCAATAAGCCTTTGTGCACCGTGTTGAGGTTGTCTGGATGACTCAAGCAGATGATCAAGCGAGAGGGGGTGGCTTCTGTCGGGCGTGCTTCTTCCAGCGGCACCAGGCTTCGTGCATCGCTACATGCAAGTTGCCAAAGCGGATCGTTACCCAGTAAGTCGGTATCGCTTAAATGTCCCCACTCCATGTGGAGATGTTGGACGCTATTAAAAGCAACACGGGAAAAACGCGGTGTTTCTCGCTGCCCCAGGAGTGAGTCAACTATGGTACATGCGGCAGAACTTCGGGGCGCCTGAGTACACCACGCTTTGGGGGGGCCCTCTATTGCTCGGCCTTGAAATTCTGGGAATTGAAAAATTAGCGATACAAGTCGACTTACCAGGAGGTGCTTTGTCTAAATCACGCCTCTCACCCCTTCTATAATCAAGGCTCCGCCGCCAAGTAAAACTACGGCATTAATAATGGTAATATGCATCTGCCCTGAAAGCATATTTATTAAACATTTGGCAAGAAGCGTCCCAGGGATTGCAGATATACCGATCACAGCCGCCATTGCCCAGAGGTGGAATGGTAGACTCCCTGCCGATTGGAAAACAATAACCTTTAATACCCCCAAAAGAAACGAGATTCCAGCATCTGTTGCAATTACGGAAACGCCACTCAACCCTGTAGATAACAAAATTGAAATAAGTACAACACCAGAACCGGAGGTGCCACCAGCTAAAATGCCATACCCAACTGAGGCTGCATTCAAGGACCGAGTGCCTAGGTTCCCATGCTTTCGTAAAAGATATCTTCTGGCGGGAGCAATAAGAATAAGAGTAAGTCCAATTATGATGCTAACAATAGGCCCGGATAACAGCGTATAGCCATAAGCCCCAACGACACATGCCGGAGACGCATAGATTGTTACCTTCTTAATCTTATTGAAATCGAAGCTGTTCCAAAATGTCACGACTCGAGTCGCATTGGTAATCAGAGCGGACAAACTGACAACGGGAACAACAGCCTCCGCCCCCAGAATTGGAATCAGAACAGGGGGTAGTAAGAGACCTGTTCCGTATCCTGACATTCCTCCAATTACGGCGGCAATGAATGCAGCCAACGAGGGAATTACATACTGGCTTATTGACACCTCGCCTAAAGGTTGGCCGAAAGCCATTATATCCAAGATCTCCATAGTGTTTCGCTCAGCTAACTATAGTCAGTAGTAGTTTAACGCGAGAAAGGTGGTTGTTAAAACAAGAGGAATTTGTAAATCCCCAAAAGAAAATTGTGATGTTCGGTATGTAAAAAAGGAAGAGGTATGATTATAAAAGAGTGAGACATCCAGTTGATATCCGAAGGGTGTATGTTCAACAAGTTATGAGACTAATTTTTTTGTTTGCAGAGTAGCATTGTGGCGTAATATTTTAATACCACCATGTTACGGAGGTGTTGCAAATGACTGCATATGATGAATTAAATGAATTTGAAGGAAAATCATCCAAGTTGTCCCTTGGTTATCAATTGTTAAAGCTTATCAAAAGTGAGGAGTTGACATTCTTGATGGAAGCTCATGATGCTTTGTCGGCGGCTATAGTGGCGGAAGCGGGATTTCCCGCCATATGGGCCTCTGGATTCTCGATCTCAACAAGTCTGGGATATCGTGATGTAAACGAATGCTCATGGACACAGGTTGTTGATGTTGTTGAACGCATGGTGGATGCTTCCTGTAAACCTATTCTCGTAGATGGCGATAGTGGTTTTGGAAACTTTAATAATGCGCGTATCTTCTCCAAGAAGTTATTCGAGCGTGGTGCGGCCGGAATATGTATAGAAGATAAAGTGTTCCCAAAGATGAACTCTTTTGTGGGGAATCGACATCCATTAGCAGATATCGGTGAGTTTTGTGGGCGGTTAAAAGCTATTAGAGATACTGTTCCAAAGGATGAGTTTGTGTTAATTGCCAGAACCGAAGCTTTTATTGCAGGGCAGGGTATTGATGAAGCATTAGATCGAGCTCATGCATATGCATATGCAAATGCTGGTGTCGATGGAATTTTAATTCATTCGCGAAGACATGAACCGAATGAGGTTTTCGCTTTTTCTGATGCTTGGAAGAACCGTTTGCCGTTGGTGATTGTTCCTACAAAATACTATACAACTCCGGCCTCAGAATACAAAAATGCAGGTATATCAGCTGCTATATGGGCAAACCATAATATGCGTGCGGCTGTCAATGCCATGAGATCGATCTGCCAAGTAGTGTTGAAAGAGGAAGGAGTGAAGAATGTTGAAGATGGAATAGCTGACCTTAGCGAAGTTTTTTCATTGCTTGATTACGACGAACTGGATATTTCTGAGGGAATATATCTCTCATAGTATTGTGATGCACATCATACAGGAGGCGGTGAAATGAGAAGTGATATAGTTAAAAGCATTAGTGATGCAATGTACAAGGATGTGAGTCGCGGTTTGAAAGATGTGGTCCTGGACTTTTCGGAAATATGTGAAATAGATAACAATGAAAATAAACTACGGTATCGAGGATACGATGTTATAGAATTAGCAAGTTCCTGCAATTTTGAATGCACAATTTCATTATTACTGGATGGGGAGCTGCCAAGTGAGCATCAATATCCTAGAATTGAAGAGCTTCTCGATCAGAAGCGAGTGTTGTCTGATTCGGTTGTTTCTGTAATTGATGCTCTTCCATTAGCATCTCAGCCAATGGATGTTCTTAGAACATCTGTTTCGACAATAGGATGCTCTATATCTGACGATGACTTGATATCCATTAGAGAGCAAGCTGATCAGCTTATTGCTCAGATGCCTTTAATCATTGGATATTTAAAAGCTCGACGAGATGGGGGAATAGCACCAAAATATTGTCCAGGGTTTAGCCATGCAGCTAATGTTCTATCTCAGTTCACAGGGACAGAGCTTTCTGACCTAGACCCAAAAGACATTGAGATAATGGATCAAGTGCTTACGATCCATGCGGAGCACGAACTAAATGCATCCTGCTTTTCAGCACGCGTCACAGCATCTGCTATTACTGACCTAGTTGCTGCAGTCACTTCGGCAATAAGCACATTAGCAGGTAGTTTACATGGAGGAGCTAATGAGAAGGTTCTTGAAGCTGTGGAAGAAATAGCCACTCCAGAAGGAGCGGAGGAGTATATTGATTCTGCACTTCGAGAAAAACGAAAGGTTCATGGTTTTGGGCAGCGTGGTTGTAAAGCCGAGGATCCCCGTGCAATTCAACTACGGCTCCTGGCTGAGCAGGTTTCTAAAGGTCGTGGAGGAAGTAAAATACTTCCCATTTTATATTCAATGAATGAAGCCATGCGCCAACATCGTAACCTGTGGCCTAATGTTGATTTCTATTCAGTATCTGTTCTTCATGATATCGGAATAGAGAAAGACCTGTTTACGCCTTTATTTGCCTGCAGTCGAGTTGTCGGTTGGAGCGCCCATGTATTAGAGCAGCTGTCGGATAACCTGATTATTAGGCCTAAAGCAAAATATGTTGGTCATGCTTACCGCCCAATACCGTTATGAACTTTTCCTCTCGCTAAAGTCAGGAACTCATCCACGGCAGGTGGGCTCATCCCATTTACAAGCCGAACTACATAAAAATCTCTAATTATTCTGAGGCCTGCTATTTCAATTTGCACCAATTTATTACTATCCAACTCAGGCTGAGAACAAAGTTTAGATATCATGCCGATACCTAACCCAGCCTCAGCCGATTCTTTTGCTGCCTCAGGGCTACCGACAACTAGAACGATATTCAGCATGTCCAGGCTTAAGGAGAGGGCAGCTAGGTGTCGCTGGAGTAAAGCCCGAGTTCCAGATCCTTCTTCACGTGAGATTAATGGTGACTTCACGAAGTCTTGTATACTAACGCTCTTAATGGTAGCCCATGGGTGATTGTGTGATACTACAAAGGTAACCTCATCCCTAAAGAAGGGCGTGATTCTGAAATTCTCTATATTTAGTGCTCCGTCGCTAGTGAACCCGACCTCCACTAGACCTGCAGAAACGTACTCCATAACACGGGAGCTATTTCCTACCAAAAGATCAATTTTGACGTTGGGTGACGTTTCTTTGAACTTACTTATGACCTCAGGAAGCTTGTACTTGGCAATTGAGTGGGTTGCAGCAATTCTAAGTGTATCGGAATTTTTGTTTCTTTCAAAATCCAGCTGCCGCTCAGCTTCTTCATATAATAATAGTATTTTTTTTGCGTGCGCGAAAACAATTTCACCAGCTGGAGTTAGCAATACTCTACGCGACGTTCTTGAGAAGAGGACTATCCCTACTGAGTCCTCAAGGGACTTTATTTGAAATGAAACTGCCTGTTGGGTAAGGCACAGCCTCTCTGCTGCTTTTGTGAAATTTTCGCATACAGCGACTGTGTAAAAAATCCTAAGTCTCTGGTCACGTAATATAGACATCGAAAGCCTCCATGAAAATCATAAAAAGTCAGGGAGCAGCTGATCTGTTCGCTTCTGAGCGGCAGTAGCGCTCAGAGCGGTGCAACCACCGCATCAACGGTCACTTTTATGACCACTGGAGGTGGCCTTTTTTCCCTGTCAGCCGGGTTATCCGGCTGACAGGCCAGAATCAAGCCACACTGGCCCCATCACATGGCCCTGTGGCATCGGCCCGCCAGCATCAAATTGGCCGAGGGCAAACAGGGAGAACAGCTGCGCCTGGTTCTTGGCCAGTCCCTTGTAACGCACCTTCCGGTAGTCGAAGAGGTTCTTGATGACATGAAACAGGGGCTCAACTTTGGCACGGATGCTGGTCTTGGCCTTCTCAACACTGTCTCCCATCGACTTGATGGCGCCGCGCTTGGCAGCCACACAGCAGCGGGAGTTAGGATCATCCTTCTCCTCATCCAGATGTTTCCATATCTCGGTGTAGAGCGCGTCACCGTATATCTTCTTGTCATCGTCCCAGACCAATTGGCCCGCCATGGTGAGACATCGACAACGTTGGCCGACATCGCGGCGACACTGTGAGTAAGCCCTGTGACCGCATCGACGCCGATATGCGACTTTATACCGAAAAACCACTGGTTGCCCTTCTTGCTCTGCTTCATCTCCGGATCGCGTTGCTTGGTCTGATTCTTGGTGTAGGGTGCGGCGGCCACGATGGTGCCCTCGTGCATGAACAGGCCTTGATCTCATCGAGAAGATCCGCTCCAGGGGCAACGCACGGTTCTCCGGCAGATGACTGAAACGCAGCAGTGTGGTGGCGTTCGGCACGCTTTCGATGAACTGGTCGATACCGATGAAGTCGCGCATGGTCTGACTGTCGTAGATGGCATCTTCCAGCGCCTCGTCGGCAGCGCATACCATTGTTGAAGGAAGTAGATCCGCAGTACGGCGCTCCAAGCCAATCGGCCCCGCTCGCAACGGGTAGCCTTCTTCTTGTTCAGATGCTCTGCCTGGGCGAATGAGATCAGGTTCATCTGATGGTTCTGTCAGACGGTGGAGGATGGTCATATTCTACCCCGTCGGTAGCGATCAGGTATTTGCGGTGGAAATTTGTGCAGCGTTTCCCTAAAGTCTGTTTATGATAAATAAGTATTACGTATTTTCTCGAATGTGACACGTTACGACATTGATTTTAGCCATTCTGTAAAATCTTTCTTCAATTCAGTAATGATAACAATCATGACGTATTGCGATCCCTGTCAAAACGCTTCCAGTGCAAGTTAAGAGCCTTAGTGGAAGGCTCAGCTGGCTATTATATTTATCCTTGCTGTTCTTCGTTAACCTGTTGTAGAAAGCCTTCGAGGTTATCTCTCAATCCAGCCGGTTCCATCAATTCCAGCAGGCTTTTGCGCCCCTCGCCAGAAAGGGAATCTTGATTACCGTAGTGTGCAATTTGGGAGTTAAGACTGGCTAACCAAAAGTCTGGATATTGTGCCTGCTCGATAGGTGGTAAGTTTTCGTAATGCTCTAACACCTTTGTTAAACCACCTATTATGGTGCCTTTCTCCTTCGATTCGCGCATTATTTCAGCAACGATTTGCTTCTTCCATTCTTGTCTTTGATCATACTGCTCTTTCCAGGCTGCACGTCTTTCATTAACAGTAAAGGCATCGCTTTCATCGTATATAATCAGCGTCAGTTGATCTGGTGCCATCCCTATGAAAGGGTTGCTGCCTTTACCATTGACGAAATCAGTTGCCTGTTTGGCGCGTTCAAGCAGTACTGGGTTATCTGTATCTGGCACCTCTGCATCATGACGTGCCTTATTGTTATGATAGGAGCGACCGATCAGTTGGTCGGTGATGGTTTTCGCCTTGCTAGCCAACGCATCTCGATCCATGCTAGCGTCTCGAACATCAGCTCGCGCTTGGGCCTCGTTAAGCTGCCGGGCTAGGGGGGAAAGGTTAGGCTCGGGAGTCTTGTCGCTACCTGCATTATCAACTTGCTTGGTTGCTGAGCGGGTACGACTAGCGTTCGCTTCTGTTGACTGAGTCGGGGGCTGTTGTAAATAGCTGTTCACATTGATCATGATTTTTCCCTTTGATTGATCCTTCCGTTCTTATGCATAACCGCTATTGAGAAAAATGGGTATAAGGCACCAAGTTGGAGCCCTCGTCACTAAGGCTGCTTGATTCTTTGTCTTTGTGACTCCATGTTTCTAATAATTGTCGACTTTTTGTTTCAACTAAAAGTTTGGTGAAAGTTGATACTTAAATACGGTTTTTCATAGTGGGTTGATTAAATTAGCTAATGCTATTATTGGCTTCCTGGCGTGACAGTGTCAAAAAAATGAATAAGTACATTCGGAGGAAGTGGAAAAATATTTTTTAAGTGATTTCTAATATTTCATTAGTTTTCATTAGGTTATTGTTTGGTCTCGCCTCTTAGTCTCAGTCAATTGAGTGGAATAGCATGATAAAGTGTCTTTTTTCACCCTTTTGAACCATCTCAGCAGTAGCCAGGGGGCTGCCACATTTAACGGCTCTGCAGTGAGGTGAGTGAGACACGAGCTTGATCATTTGTATCCAAAAAGCGAATGGTCGTGCGGCGAGAGGGCGG
Source organism: Vreelandella gomseomensis (assembly GCF_031451645.1). NCBI lineage: Bacteria > Pseudomonadati > Pseudomonadota > Gammaproteobacteria > Oceanospirillales > Halomonadaceae > Vreelandella > Vreelandella gomseomensis. Next base: position 191,526 of record NZ_JARWAI010000007.1, read on the forward strand.
TAAAAAAGCGCCTACTGAATAATTCAGAAGGCGCTTGAGGAGGCATTCTTTAATTTTTGCAATAGATTAACGACGGCTTTTGCGTGCCTCTTTGGTACGGTTGAGCTCGCGCTTTTTGGCTTTTTCCTTGTCGCTGGCGCCTGCCATGTGATCGAAGGGATTGTTGCCGGAGCGAAACTCGAAGCGCATGGGCGTGCCGCGCACTTTCAACACCTTGCGGAAGGTGTTGGTCAGGTAGCGGCGGTAGGCGTCCGGCAGTGCCTCGGTCTGATTGCCGTGAACGACGATGATCGGTGGATTGCTGCCGCCCTGGTGGGCCATGCGCAGCTTGATGCGCCGACCGTGAATCATCGGTGGCGGGTGCTGGCTGACAGCATCCTGAAGTAGCGTGGTCAGGCGATTGGTGGACCAATGGGCGTTGGCGGCATTGAAAGCGCGGTCAATCGACGGATAAAGATCGCCTACCGCCGTCCCGTGCAGCGCCGAAATAAAGTGCATCTCGGCGTAGTCGGCAAAGCCCAGGCGGCGCTTGATTTCATTGCGCATCTTGTCCTTGGCTTCGCTTTCCAGCCCGTCCCATTTATTGACGGCCAGCACCAGGGCGCGGCCGGAGGTAAGCACGTAATCGAGCAGGTGCAGGTCCTGCTCGACCAGCCCACTACGTGCATCCAGCACCATCACCGCGACATGGCATTCTTTAATGGCGTCCAGGGTCTTGATGATCGAGAACTTCTCGGCGATTTCGCTGACGTTCTTGCGCCGCCTGACGCCGGCGGTATCGATCAGCACATACGGCTTGCCGCGGCGCTCGAAAGGGATCTCGATGGCATCCCGCGTGGTACCGGCTTCATCGAAGACGACAACGCGTTCTTCGCCCAGCAGGCGGTTGACCAGCGTCGATTTGCCGACATTGGGCCGCCCGATCACGCCGATACGAATGCCCTTGGTGCCGGTGTCGGCGGGTATGTCGGCATCGCGCTCGGGGAAGGGCTCAAGCACCGTATCCATCAGGGTCGAAACGTTGCGCCCATGCGCCGCGGCAATCGCCCACGGATCGCCCAGGCCCAGCGACCAGAAGTCGCCCATCGCCGAGTGTTCTTCCAGGCCGTCGGTCTTGTTGACCACCAGCCAGGTTTTCTTCTGGTTGACCCGCAGGTGGTTGGCAATGGCCTCGTCGGCCACGTTCAACCCGGCCCGCGCATCGACCATGAACAGCACGATATCCGCTTCGTCGATGGCGGCCAGCGACTGTTCCGCCATGGCCGCGTCGATGCCTTGTTCGTCGCCGCTGATGCCGCCTGTATCGATCACCGTGTAGGCTTTGTTGCCCAGCATGCCGTTACCATACTTGCGGTCGCGGGTCAGGCCGGGAAAGTCGGCCACCAGCGCGTCCCGCGAGCGAGTAAGGCGGTTGAACAGCGTCGACTTGCCCACATTGGGGCGGCCGACTAGTGCAATGACCGGGTTCATGGAGAGACTTCCAGCGTTTCCAGATGGCCGTCATTGGCCAGCACGTGAATTACATCGCCGTCGGTGATGGCGGGGACGCTAATGCCCGAGCCATCGACCTCGGTGCGTCCCACCAGCTCACCTTCGCGAGCGTCGATCAGGTGCACATAGCCTTCGAAATCGCCTACCACCAGGCGGCCGTCGGCGAACGCGGGGGCGGTGAGCCAGCGGTCTTCCAGCGCTTCGTTGCGCCATACTTCCCGGCCGTTGTTGGTGTCGATCGCCACCACGTGGCTGTCATCGGTGACCACGAACAGGAAGTCGCCGACCAGCACCGGGGCGTGACGACTGGAAATGTCGCGCTCCCAGATGACGTTGCCGCGCGTTGCCTCAAGGGCCACCAGCTGACCGTTATAGCTGGTCACGAACAGGCGTCCGTCCTGGCTGAGTACGGGCTGACCGGTAAGATCGACCAGGCGCTCGACTTCGCTGCGGCCCTGGGGCGTCGCGATGCGCATGTCCCACAGCGGCTGACCGTTGCGGTTGTCGATGGTCACCAGTCGGCCGTTGGCGAAGCCGGCAAAGCTGACCGGTTCGATCACCAGCGGCGTGCCGGTGCCGCGCAGGGTCAACGAGGGCTGCGAGCTGGTATACACCCAGCGCTCGTCACCGCTTTGGCGATCCAGGGCGGTTACCTGGCCGTCGATGCTCTGCACGACCAGCAGTTCCGGGTTGGCCTGAGGCGCCGCCAGCACTTCGCTGGAGACCCGCGAACGCCAGCTGACGCTGCCGTCGCGCTGATCCAGGGCAATGACCTCGCCGTCGCGGGTACCCAGGTAGACCTGCCCGGCGATGGCGGTCAAGGCGCTGGAGATCGGCGTATCAAGGTCGACTTCCCAGCGCTCTTCGCCGTCGTCGGCGGCAAAGGAGATCACCACGCCGTTGGCGTCGGCGGCAAACAGCTTATCGCCCTCGCGTGCCGGAGCGATGGGGTAGCGCGCACGGCCCAGGCCGTCGCCCACGTCGCGCTGCCAGAGGCTTTCAAGGGTCGAGCTTTCCTCGATGCTGGTGAGCGCCTTGGGCGTGTAGGCGGGTTCGCTCTTGTTCGCACAGCCGGCCAGCAGGACAAGGGCGGCGGCCCCCAGGGCGGCGCGCATCATCGGGGTTGAACGTATCGGTGTCATTGCGCTGTCTCCTTGGCGCCGAGGTCGTCAAGCTTGAACTGCACGCCGTAGAGCGGCTGGTCTTTCTGCTGAGCCAGCTCAAGGGCGTCTTGCCAGGCGTCGCGGGCGGCATCCTGGTCGTCCAGCGCCATGTGCGCATCGCCGCGGACGTTCGCCTGTTGGGCGGCCAGGGCTTCGGTAATCGGTTCGTCGAGCAAGTCGAGGGCGCGCTCGGGGTCGTCGTTGGCAACGGCAATGCGCGCCAGACGCAGCCATGCCAGGCTTTGCACGTAGCGCCGCGATGACGATTCCGCTACCTGTGTCAGCGATTCGGTGGCGCTGTCCAGGTCGTCCTGCTGGACGGCAAGGCGTGCATCAAGCAGCAGGGCGAGCTCGGCATACAGGGTGTCGTCGTGTTCGCTGACAATCTCGTCGACCATGTCGCGGGCTTCACCAAGCCGGTCGCCGTCGAGCTCGTCACCGGCGGCCAGGCTGACCAGCTGCTGGTAACGGATCGAGGCGGCCTCGGCTTTACCGTCCTGGTAGTCTTGCCAGGCGTTCCAGCCGAACACGCCAGCAGCGGCAAGGGCAGCACCGGCTATCAGTGACGTGCCGTTTTCCTTCCACCAGCGCTTGATCGCGTCTAGCTGTTCGTCTTCGCTTCTATCCGCCACGGGCGGCCTCCTATTCAACAATAACCGCCGCTTGCGGCCACGGTCATAATGGGGTGAGTGGCAGGGAATTCCTGCCGCCCGTTCAAGGTGTGTGCGTTAGCTGTTCGCTGAGCGTATCGGCCAGCGCTGCCTGAGGGATACGCTGTTGCGCCTGGTCGTCACGCAGTGCCTTGAGCGTGACGGCCCGCTCGGCGACTTCGTCCTCACCCAGCAGCAGGGCAAACGCGGCCCCGCTCTTGTCGGCCTTTTTCATTCGGCTCTTGAAACTGCCGCCCCCGCAATGCAGCTGCAGGCGCAGCCAGGGAAGCTCGCTGCGCAGCTGCTCGGCCAGTGCCATGGCGGCGGCGGTCGCGCTATCGTCCATGGCCAGCAGGTAGACGTCGCTGCCACCGAGGGCTTCATCCGGCACCAGGTCGAGGGTCTCGAGCAGCAGGATCAGCCGCTCGATGCCCATGGCGAAGCCGACCGCCGGGGTGGGCTTGCCGCCCAGCTGCTCGACCAGGCCGTCGTAACGACCGCCGGCGCATACCGTACCCTGGCTGCCAAGCGCGGTGGTCGTCCACTCGAAGACGGTGCGCGAATAATAATCCAGCCCGCGGACCAGGCGCGGATTGACCACGAAGGGAATGCCTGCCGCGTCGAGCAGCGCCTTGAGCTGTTCGAAATGGGCGCGCGAGGCGTCGTCCAGGTTATCCAGCAGGCGCGGCGCGGCGTCCAGCATCTCGGCCATGGCCGGATTCTTGGAGTCGAGAATGCGCAGCGGGTTGCTGGTGAGTCGCCGCAGGGAGTCCTCGTCGAGCACGTCGCGGTGCTGCTCGAAGTAGGCGATTAGCTTGTCGCGGTAGGCGGCCCGAGCCTCGCTGGAACCCAGCGAGTTGAGCTCCAGGGTGACATGCTCCAACAGGCCCAGTTCCCGCCACAGCCGGGCGGACAGCAGGATCACCTCGGCGTCGATGTCGGGGCCATCGAAGCCGTAGGCCTCGACGCCTACCTGGTGAAACTGGCGATAGCGGCCCTTCTGCGGCCGCTCATGACGAAACATCGGCCCCTGGTACCACAGCCGTTGGGTCTGGTTGTACAGCAGGCCGTGCTCCATGGCGGCGCGCACGCAGCTGGCGGTACCTTCCGGGCGCAGGGTCAGGCTGTCGCCGTTGCGGTCCTCGAAGGTGTACATCTCTTTTTCGACGATGTCGGTGACTTCGCCAATGGAACGCGCGAACAGCGCGGTCTGCTCGACGATCGGCATGCGGATTTCCGCAAAGCCGTAACGCTGCATCAACTGGCGTACCTTGCCCTCAAAAAATTGCCAGCGCGGGCTGTCGCTGGGCAATAGATCGTTCATGCCTCGAATGGCTTGAATTTTTTTAACGTCAGACTTGCTCAAGGCAAACTCCCTGGGTCGGCGGTCCTGCGGCGCGATTAGACGCTGCGGGCGATCGTGTTGTCTTCCTGCTGCTGCTTTTCGCGTACTTTGTCGCGGATCAGCCGCTCCAAGTCATCGACGAGGTGGTCGTTACGCAGCTTGCTGGCCGGCTTGCCATCGATATACACCAGGTTGGCCGGGCTGCCGCCGGTCAGACCGATATCGGTTTCCTTGGCTTCACCTGGGCCGTTCACCACGCAGCCGATCACCGAGACGTTGAGCGGGGTCATGACGTCGTCCAGCCGCTCTTCGAGCTGATTCATGGTGTCGATGACATCGAAATTCTGCCGCGAGCAGCTCGGGCAGGCAATGAAGTTGATGCCCTTGGCACGTAGCTTGAGGCTCTTGAGCATGTCGTAGCCGACCTTGATTTCTTCCACCGGGTCGGCGGCCAGCGAGACGCGGATGGTGTCGCCGATACCGTCCATCAACAGCATGCCAAGCCCAATGGAGGATTTGACCGTGCCCGAACGCAGGCCGCCGGCTTCGGTGATCCCCAGGTGCAGCGGCTGTTCGATGCGCGTGGCCAGGTCGCGGTAGGCGGCGACCGCCATGAACACGTCCGAGGCTTTGACGCTGACCTTGAAGTCCTGGAAGTCCAGGCGGTCGAGGTAGTCGATATGGCGCATGGCCGACTCGACCAGCGCTGCCGGGGTAGGCTCGCCGTACTTCTTCTGCAGGTCTTTCTCGAGCGAACCGGCGTTGACGCCGATCCGGATAGGAATACCGTGCTCACGGGCGGCGTTGACCACGGCCTTGACGCGATCTTCACGGCCGATATTGCCGGGATTGATGCGCAGGCAGTCGACGCCGAGCTCGGCGACGCGCAGGGCGATCTTGTAGTCGAAGTGGATGTCGGCGACCAGCGGGACGTTCGACAGACGCTTGATCTTGCCAAACGCTTCCGCAGCGTCCATATCGGGAACCGAGACGCGCACGATGTCGGCTCCCGCTTTCTCCAGCTGCTGAATCTGCGCCACGGTGGCGGCGACATCCAGCGTGTCCGTATTGGTCATGCTCTGAACGGCAATGGGGGCATCGCCCCCGACCGGGACGTTACCCACATGGATCTGGCGCGAAGCTCGGCGCTTGATGGGCGATTGAGCGTGCATAAGTCGGTTACTCTCCCAGAGTGAATCGAGCCACGTTGTTGGCGCCCGCGCGGGATGTCAGATCGACGTCTTCGCCAAGATAGCGAAGTTCGACGCCGGTGACATTGCCCACGGTGAGCCGAAACGGTGGCTGACCTTCGACATTGGCGGACGTGCCGGGTTCTTGAAGCCCTACCAGCACACGCTGGTTGTCAGCGTCGATAATTTCCGTCCACGACTGCTCGTTAAAAGTGAGTGCCAGCTGGTTGGGGTTGCTGTCGTTGCTGCCCGACGCTTCCTCGGCAGCGTCGCTGCTGTCGGCATTATCGTCTTCGTCGTTGGTCGTCAGGTTGGCCGACTGGGCGGCGCTGTCTTCATCGATCAGCGGGGCCGACTCAGCCGTGGCGGAAGGCGCTGCATCGGCGTTGGTATCATCGCCGGAAGTATTGTCGCCGGCGGTATCCGTGTTCGCTGTGCCACCGTCATCGGCGCTATCCATATCATCCAGCGCTGAATCGCTGTCGCCAGCGCTGCCACTAGCGGATAAGGCGGCCGACTCGTCCTGGTCAGCCTCGTTGGACAGCTCGCCGGTGGTATCCTGCTCGGCAGGTGCGTCCATTGAAGAGGACGAATCCAGCGGCGGCAGTTCGCTGCCGCCGCGGCTTTGCCACCACATCACCGTGACGGCAATCAGCGCCACGATGATCAGCAGCGTGACCAGCTTGAATAGCCAGGCCCCCAGTCGCGAGGGCGGCTTGGTGACCGCGACGGGAGTCACCTTGCGCTCCACGTCGGCGTTGCCGAAGCGGGCCCGGTAGGCGTCCAGGACAAGCTGCTCGTCGATGGCCAGGTACTTGGCATAGGCGCGCAGGTAGCCACGCCGATAGGTGACCACCGGGATTTCACTGTAATCATCCAGCTCCAGGCCTTCCACGACCGCAGGGCGAAGGTTCAGCGCGCGGGCGGCGTCGTTGAGCGGAATGTCCAGTTGTTCGCGGCGGCGCGCCAACAATTCGCCAGGAGAATCATTGACGCCTGGGGTATCGCTAGCTTGTGACAGTGTCTCGCTCATGGCTGAGCATCCTTCATTAAATAATCGGTGATCAGGGTGTCCATCGCTCAGTCGGCACCCAGCTGACGTTGATACTCGGCCGCAGCGGCGTCGTCGCCGCGGGCCTCGGCAATATCAACGGCCAGAGAAAGCGCATCTTCACTCGGTCCGGCAAGCTGCAGGTAGGTTTGCAGTGGCGACCATGCGTCGGTGTAATTGCCCTGTGAATACTCGAGTTCAGCTAACATGAAATAGCCGCGCGGATTGCGCGGATCGATGCGTTGCGCCCGTTTGAGGCGCTCGCGTGCCAGTTCGGTCTCGCCCAGGGCCATGTAGCACTGCCCCAGGTTGGCAAATAGTTGTGTGCGATTATCGTACTGCGCGTCCCGGGAAGCCCTTTCGAGCTGTTGGCAGGCCGCTTCCACCCGGCCTTCCTGATAGAGGAAGGCGGCGTAGTTGTTACGCGCGCGGGTAAAGTCCGGTGCCGTGTCAATGGCACGCTGGAAATGCTGATCGGCCAGCTCGCTTTCGCCCTGGCGCTGGTAGACCAGGGCGATGGCCTGAAGGGCTTCGGCGTTGTCGGGGGCGATCTCGAGGGCCCGATCCAGGGCGTTGAGGGCCCGGGGCAGGTTATCCCGCTCCAGATAGGCCACGCCCAGCTGCGTATAGGCCGAGGCGGCTTCGGGCGTTGACGACGAGGAAGGCACAGAGGATGTGGCGGCACAGCCGGCTAGCCACAAGCTGCCGACCAGTACGGCGAGCAAGGGCACCCGAGATGGGTGATGAAGCCTGCGGTGACACATCATGTAAATCCTCGCAAGGTTACGTAAACGATGGATCGCTAAATTAAACCGTGTCCATCAAAGCGCTGTGTTCGCCGGAAGTCAAGGCGGCGACCCGTCAGTCGGCATCTAGCTGAATCGACTGAATATAGCGCGCGCTTCGTTTGGTGCGATCCTTCACCCGGCCGACAAGCTGCCCGCAGGCGGCATCGATGTCATCGCCACGGGTAGAACGAATGGGAGCAGTGTAGCCCAAGTCGTGCAGCCACTGCTGAAAACGCATGGTCTGGTTGCGCGACGGTGTCTCGTAGCCCGAATTGGGAAACGGGTTGAACGGAATCAGATTGATTTTACAGGGCAGTTCGTCAAGCAGTGCCGCGAGCTGTTCGGCGTGTTCCTGTTGATCGTTGACGTCCTTGATCAGGGTATATTCGATGGTGACCAGGCGATTTTCCGGGCACTTGGCCAGGTAGCGCTGGCAGGCGTCCATCAACGCGCGGATGTTGTACTTACGATTGAGCGGAACCAGCTCGTTGCGCAGCTCGTCGTTGGCAGCGTGAAGCGATACCGCCAGGCTCACGTCGAGCTCGTCGCCGAGCTTGTCCAGCATGGGCACCACGCCCGAGGTGGATAGCGTCACCCGGCGCTTTGACAGGCCGTAGCCGTCGTCATCGAGCATCAGCTTCATGGCGGGGACGACGTTGTCATAGTTGAGCAGCGGCTCACCCATGCCCATCATCACCACGTTGGTCACCGGCCGGTTGGCGGTGTCACGACGCGGCCCTACGCTACGCTGGGCAACCCATACCTGGCCGATGATTTCAGCGGCGGTCAGGTTGCGCTGGAACCCTTGCTTGCCGGTGGAGCAGAAGCTGCAATCCAGCGAGCAACCCACCTGGGAAGAGACGCAAAGGGTGCGCCGCTTGCCGTTTTCAGCGGGAATCAACACGGTTTCCACGTAGCTGCCGTCTTCCACTTCCAGCACCCACTTGCGGGTGCCATCGCTGGACGTGCCTTCGTAGATCACCCCGGGGCCGCGAATCTCTGCCACCTGAGCGAGCTTTTCCCGCAGCGGCTTTGACAGGTTCGTCATTGCCGAGAAGTCGTCGCAGCCTTCGATGTGAATCCACTTCATCACCTGGGCGGCACGGAATTTCTTTTCGCCGATGGAGACGAAAAAGGCCGCCATTTGCTCCCGCGACATGCCCAGCAGGTTTTGACGTTCGGGCGTCGGCTGGGCAGTAGGTGCATGGTGAGGGGCAGAGCTAGGCGTATGTTGGGCTACGGTGGTGGTCATGGCGGTCAGCGTTTTAGGAAGTGGCGGGGGCAGTTGCCCCCGCGTAAATGGCCGGCAACAGACGTTGAAACGGCGGCGCTACCCGGGTAGGCGAGCTTAGCGCGGGCAGATTTCGTCATTGCCGAAGAAATAGCTAATTTCACGCTCGGCGCTTTCCGCAGAGTCAGAGCCATGGACAGCGTTGGCGTCGATTGTTTCCGCAAAGTCGGCGCGGATGGTGCCCGCAGCGGCTTCTTTCGGGTTCGTCGCGCCCATCAGATCGCGGTTTTTGGCGATGGCATCTTCACCTTCCAGAACCTGCACGACAACCGGGCCCGAGGTCATGAAACCAACTAGATCGTTGAAGAACGGACGCTCTTTGTGTTCCGCGTAGAAGCCACCGGCCTTGTCTTCGGACAGGTGCAGCATCTTGGCGGCGACAACGCGCAGCCCGGCGTGCTCGAAGCGGGCAATGATGTCACCAATGGCGTTCTTGGCGACGGCATCGGGCTTGATGATGGACAGCGTGCGTTCAGTTGCCATGTCAGAATCTCCTTGAAGGATAAACAAATACTGCCGCCCCGGCGGGCCGGGGCGGCACAGATAAGGGCATCGGCAGCCGGCTCGGCTGTCGAGAGGCGCGATTATAGCGCTTAAGCCGGGGGATGAATACCGTCACGCCATGTGAGGCCGGTGTGCTAGACGGTAAAGCTTTCACCGCAGCCGCATTCATCTTTTACGTTGGGGTTGTTGAAACGGAAAAAGCGATTCAACCCTTCGTTGACGTAATCGACTTCGCTGCCGTCGAGCATTTCAAGCGCGTCAGGCGCCACATAAACGCTCGCGCCGTTGGCTTCAAAATGGACATCGCCATCGGTCACCTGGTCGGCGAAATCCAGTACATAGCTATAGCCGGAGCAGCCGCTGGGCTTGACGGAAACGCGCAGACCCAGGCCCTGTCCGCGTTCGTCCAGCACGTGCTGGATCTGCTGGGCGGCAGCTGGCGTAATGTTGAGTGTGGCCATTGAGGCGTCCTCCTGTTGAGTAGTCAGCCGCTTAGCGCTGCTAAGCGCGCAGCCCGCTCACCGCGTGGCGGATGAGCGTAATCGCATGGTCGATATCGGCCTCGGTGGTAAAGCGGCCGAAGCTGAACCGAATCGACGAGAGGGCAAGACGTCGCGGGACGCCGATGCCCAGTAATACATAGGACGGGTCAACGCTTGCCGAGTTGCAGGCAGACCCGGTGGAGACCGCGACATCGCGCAGCCCCATCAGCAATGATTCACCGTCCACGCCTTCGAAGGCGAGGTTCAGGATGTTGGGTACCGACTGCCCGAGCGGCGTGTTGGCGTAGACGCCTTCGAGCCCCTCGAGCCCTTTGAGAAAGCGTTGCTGCAGCTGGATGATGCGTGCCTGATCCTCGGCGTGCTGCTGCTGAATGAGTTTAAAGGCTTCGCCCATGCCGGCGATCTGGTGCGTGGGCAGCGTGCCCGAGCGCATGCCGCGCTCGTGGCCACCACCGTGAATCAGCGGTTCGATGCGCATGTCCGGGTGGCGCTTCACGTAAAGCGCACCCACGCCTTTCGGGCCGTAGGCCTTGTGGCCCGACAGCGACATCAAGTCCACCTGCTGGGCGACCACCGACAGCTCGATGCGGCCCACGGCCTGGGCGGCGTCGCAATGGAAGGCCGCGCCAAATTCATGGGCCACGGCGGCCAGGGCGGCGATGTCGTTGATGCTGCCCAGCTCGTTGTTGACCGCCATCAGCGAGACCAGCGCGGTATCATCGCGCATGGCGTCGCGTAGCTGCGCGGGCTGAATGCAGCCGTCCGCGCCGGGGGCGAGCCAGCTAACCTCGAAGCCTTCGTGTTCCAGCGCCCGGGCGGTATCGACGATCGCCTTGTGCTCGATGGTCGAGGTGACCAGGTGCATACCGCGCTCGCGGTTGGCGCGCATGTAGCCGATCAACGCCAGGTTGTCGGCCTCGGTGGCGCCGCTGGTCCAGACGATTTCGCGCGGGTCGGCGCCGATGGTATCGGCCACCTGGCGGCGCGCCTGCTCCACGGCCTGTTCCGCCTGCCAGCCGAGCATGTGACTGCGCGAGGCGGGGTTGGCAAACAGCTGATCGACGGTCAGGTAGCGCTGCATTACCTCGGCCACGCGGTGATCCACCGGCGTCGTGGCGGCGTAATCGAGATAGATGGGAAGCGAAGTAGCCGTCATCGTGGTCATGTTACCTGTGTTGAAAAACGAGGCGCGCGGCCCGGGTTATGGGGATGACGCCAGAATGCCCGCCGCAACGCGCTGCTGCTGACGCTCGGCCACCCGCATGACATCCGGCCGCTGCATCAGTTGGGCGAGGGTGACGTCATCCAGGAAATGGCGAATTTGCGACGATAGATCGCACCATAAATGGTGCGTCAGGCAGGTATCGCCCTGCTGACAGTCGGAAAGCCCCTGGCAGCGCGTGGCGTCGACGGTTTCGTTGACGGCGTCGATCACCTGGGAAACGCTGATGCTGTCCGGCGCATGGGCGAGCAGGTAGCCACCCCCCGGGCCGCGTACGCTATTGACCAGCCCGTAGCGGCGCAGCCGAGCAAACAGCTGCTCGAGATACGACAGCGAGATTTCCTGGCGCTGGGAAATCTCGCTGAGGCTGGTCGGCCCGTGCTGGGCATTGAGGGCCAAATCCAGCATGGCCGTAACGGCGTAACGCCCTTTGGTAGTCAAACGCATGACAGGTACCTCGACGCCGATGGCTCAGCGCTAACGGCAAATGTGCTGCCATTATGGGAAAACCCGAGTGCTTTGGTCAACCATTACCCGTTGGCGTGTCCTGGTCGTGAGACGCCGTGGGCGTCGAACGCTTGCCGAGCCCCGGGCAGGCGCCGTCCGCCTCTTCCAGAATGTCGGCGAAATCCTCGTCGCGCAACGCCGGGAGCTGGCCGTCGCGGTAGCTGGCATCCAGCTTGCGCAGGGTCGAGCACATGCGTTCGATGCGCTCGTCCACGGCGTGCATGTGATCCAGCATGGCTTGCATGGAGCGGGCCACCGGGTCGGGCATGTCTTCGCTGACGCCGTAGGCATCAAAGCCGAATTTCTGGCAGATGGCTTCGCGACGGGCGGGATCCACGTCCAGTGCTTCTTCAACGTCGGGTTCGGCGCGTTTGACAATCTTGCCGGGAATCCCGACCACCGTTGCACCGGCGGGCACCTCCTTGGTCACCACGGCGTTGGAGCCAACCTTGGCGCCGGCACCGACGGTAAAGGGGCCGAGGATCTTGGCGCCGGCGCCAACAATCACGCCATCGCCCAGGGTCGGGTGGCGTTTGCCCTTGTTGAGGCTGGTGCCGCCCAGCGTAACGCCCTGGTAAAGGGTGACGTTGTCGCCGACCCGGGCGGTTTCGCCAATCACCACGCCCATGCCGTGGTCGATGAAAAAGCGCCGGCCGATGGTGGCCCCCGGGTGAATTTCAATGCCGGTCAGCCAGCGGCCAAACGTCGACAGCGAGCGCGACAGCCACTTGAGGTTCTTCTGCCATAGCCAGTGGCTGCAGCGATGCAACAGCAGTGCGTGCAGGCCGGGATAGTTGGTCAGCACCTCAAGAAAGTTGCGGGCGGCCGGGTCGCGCTCAAAGACGCTGTTTATATCTTCACGCAGGCGTTGAAACATGGGGATCCCTTGGGCGGTAGCAGTGCGGTTCATCACCGGGCGGTGCTGACCATCATCGCCGAATGATTGTGCGCGGTTGACAGATGATGGTGGGGGCGCGCGCTGGTGTCTTCAAGTCTAGCGGTTCACTCCCGGTGATGCCCGGGCCGCGTTGCCTTTTCGGTGGCGGAGAGAATGCCGCGCAGAATATTCATTTCCATCTGCTCGGGGCGGGCGCGCAGATAGAGACGCCGCAGCCGCGCCATCAACTGGCGGGGCTTGTCGGGGTCGTGGAAGTCGATGGCCACCAGGGTGCGCTCCAGATGCTCAAAGTAACGCTCGAGGTCGGCGTGGGAGGCCAGTTCATCATCCGCGTCTGCCACCGGGACAGGTTGTGCCGCGTCGGCGGGGGGGCCAGCAGGTGGCTGAGTGTCGGCTTGACCCAGCCACGCCATGCGGCATTCGTAGGCGAGCACCTGCACCGCGGCCGCCAGGTTGAGCGAGCTGAAGTCGGCATTGGTGGGAATGTGCACGTGAGCATGGCAGCGCTGCAACTCGGCATTGGTCAGGCCGCTGTCCTCACGGCCAAAGACCAGCGCGACGCGGGCCGTTGCCGCCTGGCATTCACCGGGTAGGCGATCGGCAAGCTCGCGCGGCGAGAGCATCGGCCACGGCAGGGTACGCGAGCGGGCGCTGGCCCCCACCGCGAGCGTGCAGTCCGCCACGGCGTCTTCGATGGTCGCCAATACCTGAGCGCTGTGCAGCAGGTGGTCGGCACCCGAGGCGCGGGAGATGCTCTCTTGGGTAATGACCTCGCAGCGCGGCGCCACCAGCGCCAGGTCGGCAAGCCCCATGTTATGCATGGCACGGGCAACGCCGCCGATATTGCCAGGGTGGCTGGTGCCGATAAGGACGATGCGAATGCGCTCAAGCATGATAAGACCCGGTCACAGGAAGCGGAAAAGCGGCAGTCTACCATGAGTCGATAGCATGCCCGATAGCGGTCTGCTAGAATTGCGCGCCAAAGGCGAAGCGTCCGCCTACCGTTCTTTAACATCACTGTGACAAGGCCCAACCATGAATCCGATGGTCCAATTTACGCTGCGCGCGGCGCGCGGCGCTGTTGAACACTTCCTGAAGGTGCGCGAGCGCATTGAAAACGCGCACGATGAGTTCAACCTCGACAAACTGCTTGAAGACACGGCGCGTAAAGCCGAAGGCACCATTGTTCAGCAGCTAGAGCGTGGCTATCCCCAGCACGGGGTGATGGGGCGCTACACGCCCTTCAGGCCCGGCCAGGATGAAAACGACGATATCGTCTGGAAGATTGAGCCCATGCACGGCTATTCCAACCTGGCCGTCGCGGGCAAGGGCTTTGCACTCTCAGTGGTGTGTCTCGTCAAAGGTCGTCCCGAGCATGCAGTGGTGATTTCGCCGTTCGGTGACGACGAGTACATTGCCAGCCGTGGCCGCGGCGCCCAGCATAACGACAAGCGTATGCGGGTCAGCCAGGCCAAGGCCATCAGCGCTACGCGACTGGCCATGAGTCTCCCCGAATCATGGCTGCGCCCCCGTCATCTGCCGGCCTATCTGACCATTACCCAGCAGCTTGCCCCTCAGGTCGATACCCTGATCGCCACGGGCAGCGGTCTACTGGATATCCTCGAACTGGCCACCGGGCGCGTCGACAGCGCCTTTGTGCTGGGCCTGGAAGAGCAGGATATGCAGGTCGGCACTCTGATGCTGAAAGAAGCCGGCGCGCTGATGGGCAGCCCCGACGGTCAGCCTAACGTGACTGCCGAAGGCCAGCTGCTGGCGGCGGGCCCGCGCCTGTATAAAGCCATCATCAAGCAGCTGGCGCCGCATATCTAGTCACCTTCCAGCCAAACAAAACGCCCCTGTCGGGAATGCCGGCAGGGGCGTTTTTGTGTGCGGTCGAGCGTGCCGGTTCAGGGCAGCTCTTCCTCTTCTTCCGGGTCTTTCTGGGTGGGGATCAGGTCTTCGCGGGACAGCTTGAGCGGAAGCAGCAGCGCCCCGGAAACGTAGATGGACGAGAATGTACCCACCACGATGCCGACCAGCAGGGCAATGGCAAAGTTCTGTATCATGTCGCCGCCCAGCAGTAGCAGGGCCAGCAGCACCAGCAGCGTGGTACCCGAGGTAGCCAGCGTCCGTGACAGCGTGGCGTTGATCGCATCGTTGAAGATCTGCGGCATGTCGTCAATACGCGACATGCGGATTTCCTCGCGCATGCGGTCGTAGACCACAATGGTGTCGTTCAGCGAGTAGCCGATGACGGCCAGAATCGCGGCCAGCACGGTCAGGTCAAAGTCGAGCTGGAACACCGCGAAAAAGCCCACCACGATGATCACGTCGTGCATCAGTGCCAGCAGCGCGCCGATGGCGAACTTGTACTGAAAACGCAAGGCCACGTACAGCATGACCACGCCCAGGGCGACCAGCAGGCCCATGCCGCTCTGGTCGCGCAGCTGATCGCCCACCTGGGCGCCGACGAACTCGGCGCGGATCAGATCGACGCTGGCGCCGTCATCTTGCAGCAGGTTGACCACCTGGTTGCCGATATCGGAATCAAAGGCCTGGCGCAGACGAATCAGTACCTCGCTTGAGGCCCCGAAGGTCTGTACGGCGACGTCTTCAAAGCCGCTGTCTTCAAGCAGCTGGCGCACCGAGTCGAGGGCGGGCGCCTCGGCGTAGCGCACCTCGATGAGCGTGCCGCCGGTGAAGTCCAGGCCTAGATTAAGCTGCTGGAAGAAAATCGCGCCAATCGACACGATCAGCAGGACGGCAGCGACGATGAACGCCAGCTTGCGGCGCCCCATGAAGTCGATTTGCCGTTGTGTTAAAGGTTTCATTACCACCTCGTGAAATCTGGGCTGAGCGTTGGCGTTAGATCCACAGCTTTTTGACTGGTTTGCTGCCGTACGCCAGGTTGACCATGGCGCGGGTCACCAGTAGCGCGGTAAACATCGAGGTCAAGATACCGATAGACAGGGTGACGGCGAAGCCTTTGACCGGCCCGGTACCAATGGAGAACAGGATGACCGCCACCAGCAGCGTGGTGATGTTGGCGTCGACGATCGACGTGAAGGCGCGTTCATAGCCGGAGTAGATCGCCTGCTGGATCGACATGCCGTTGCGCAATTCTTCACGTATTCGCTCGAATATCAGTACGTTGGCGTCGACGGCCATACCCAGCGTCAGCACGATACCGGCGATGCCTGGAAGCGTTAGCGTGGCCCCCAGCATCGACATGGCGGCCACCAGCAGGGTGAGGTTCAGCACCAGGGCGATGTTGGCGAAGATGCCGAACACCTTGTAACGAGTCAACATGAACAGCGCGACCAAAAGCAGCCCGATCTGCACGGAAAGCAGGCCACGTTCGATGTTGTCCGCGCCCAGGCTTGGCCCGATGGTGCGCTCCTGGACGAAGTAGATCGGTGCGGCCAGCGAGCCCGAGCGCAGCAGCAGGGCAAGCTCGGCGGCTTCGGTGGGTGACTCAAGGCCGGTAATGCGGAAGCTGTTGCCGAGTGCACTCTGGATGGTCGCCAGGCTGATCAGGCCGCGCTCCACATAGGGTTCGCGCACGGTGACTTCTTCACCGTCTTCAATGACCGTGCGCTCTTCGGTCTTGTGCTCGATGAACAGCACCGCCATGTTGCGCCCGATGTTGCTGCGCGTGGCGCGGTTCATCAGCGTACCGCCGGTGCCGTCTAGGTCGATATTCACCTGGGGACGGCCGTTTTCGTCAAAGCTGCGGCTGGCGCTGGACACGCTGTCGCCGGTGACGATGACGTCACGCATCAGCTCGGCCGAACGCGATTCATCGTTACGGAAGCTGAAGCGTTCGGTTTCGCTTTCCGGCGTATCGGGGCGGGCCTCGAGGCGGAATTCCAGGTTGGCGGTCGCGCCGACAACGCGCTTGGCGGCAACGGTATCCTGTACGCCGGGCAGTTCGACCACGATCTTGTCGGGCCCCTGGCGCTGAACCAGGGGTTCGGCTACCCCTAGTTCATTGACACGGTTGCGCAGCGTGGTCAGGTTCTGGTTGATCGCGTAGTCCTGGATTTCATTCACCGACTCATCGGTCAGCGACATCACCAGACGGGAGGCCCGGCCGTCTTCTTCGCTGGTGTATTCAAAGTCGGGGAACTCGCGGCTGATCAGGCTGCGCGCTTCGTCGCGGTCATCTTCGCTGGCGAAGTCGATTGAAAGGCTGCGTTCGTCTACCTCGGTATTCCGATAGCGGAGGCGTTCTTCGCGGAGCAGCTCGCGCATGGCGCTGGCGTTGACCTCGAGCCGTTGGGTCAGGGCGGCTTCCATGTCCACTTCCAGCAGGAAGTGAACGCCGCCCCGCAGGTCGAGACCCAGCGTCATGGGCGAGGCGGAAAACGCCTGGAGCCAGCCGGGCGTGGCTTCGGCGAGGTTAAGCGCAACCGTCGCCTCGTCGCCCAGCAGGTCGCTGGCGATTTCCTTGGTACGTAGCTGATCGTCGGAACTGGACAGGCGAACCAGCCACTGCTGATTGATCTGTTCGATGGCCTTGATGTCGATGTCAGCGTCATCGAGGGCGTCTTCGACACGCTCTATTTCGCTTTCATTCAGCGTTTCGCCGGTCTGGGCGCTGCTGATCTGGACGGCGGGATCTTCAGGGAACAGGTTGGGAAGCGCGTAGATAAGGCCGGCCACTAAAACGACCAGTATCAACAGATACTTCCACAGGGGGTAACGGTTGAGCATGCAAGCCCTGCCTTCAATTACAAACGGAATGCCGTGCACGGATCAGCCATGCACGGCAAGGTTCACCATCGTTGATACCATGTCACCCCTGCCGGGATGGCTGGCATTCAGGCAGGGGTACTACATTACATTAGATGGACTTGATGGTGCCCTTGGGCAGTACGGTGGCAACGGCGTTTTTCTGCACGTTGACTTCGGTGCCTTCGGCGATCTCCATGGTCAGGAATTCGTCGCTCACCTTGGTGATGCGGCCGACCATGCCGCCGCCAATGACGATTTCATCGCCCTTGTCCAGATTGCTGATCAACTGCTTGTGCTGCTTCGCGCGCTTGGCCTGGGGACGCCAGAGCAGGAAGTAGAAAATCAGCACAAAACCGACCAGCATCACGATTTGTGCAATACCACCGCCAGCGGCCGCTTCCTGGGCATGGGCTGGTGAGATGAAGAAATCCAGCATTGCAGAGAACTCCTGGTTAAAAACTCAATGATTGAGCAGATTAAAGCACCCGCCGGAACGGGCGCTGATTAATTCGCGAGGGGAGGCACCGGCAGACCGCGTCGAGCGTAAAAGCCTTCCACAAAGGTCGTCAATGTACCCGCTTCGATTGCCGCGCGCAAATCAGCCATCACACGCTGATAGTAGCGCAGATTATGGATGGTATTGAGCATGGATCCCAGCATCTCGTTACAGCGGTCGAGGTGGTGTAGATAGCCGCGCGAGAAATGCTGGCAGGTATGACAGTCGCAGGCCTCTTCGAGAGGACGGGTGTCATAGCGATGCACCGCATTACGGATCTTGATGGTGCCGTCGGCGGTGAACAGATGGCCGTTGCGGGCGTTGCGGGTGGGCATCACGCAGTCGAACATGTCCACGCCGCGGCGCACCCCTTCGACCAGGTCTTCGGGCTTGCCGACGCCCATCAGGTAGCGGGGCGTGTCGTCGGGCATCCACGTGGGCAGATAGTCGAGCACTTTGATCATCTCATCCTTGGGTTCGCCCACCGACAGCCCGCCGATTGCCAGGCCGTCAAAACCGATGTCGATCAGTCCCTTCAGCGAGCGCTCGCGCAGCGCGGGGTGCATGCCGCCCTGAATGATACCGAACAGCGCCGAGGGGGAGTCGCCGTGAGCCTCCCGCGAGCGCTTGGCCCAGCGCAGCGAGAGCTCCATCGACTTTTCGGCTTCGTCAAAGGTGGCCGGGTAGGGCGTGCACTCGTCGAAGATCATGACCACGTCAGAGCCCAGCGAGCGCTGCACCGCCATCGATTCCTCCGGCCCCATGAACACCTTGCTGCCGTCCACCGGGGAGCGGAAATGCACGCCCTGCTCGGTGATCTTGCGCATCTCGCCCAGCGAAAATACCTGGAAACCGCCGGAGTCGGTGAGGATCGGCTTGTCCCACTGGGCGAAGTCGTGCAGGTCGCCGTGGGCGTCGATAACGTCGGTGCCGGGACGCAGCCACAGGTGAAAGGTGTTGCCGAGGATGATCTCGGCACCGATGTCTTTGACCGACTGGGGCGTCATGCCTTTGACCGTGCCGTACGTGCCCACCGGCATGAACGCCGGTGTTTCCACCGTGCCGCGGGGGAAGTGGAGGCGGCCCCGGCGTGCGCGTCCATCGTCGGCGAGGCGCTCAAAGCGCATAAAGCATTCGTTTCGCATGGTGGTTACTCGTTCTGGAAGCGGTTGCAACGCAAAAAAAGGGTTAGCGGGTCAGCAGCATGGCATCGCCATAGCTGAAAAACGCATAGCGCTCGTCAACCGCCGTTTGATAGGCGTGCATAATAGTGTCGTAGCCCGCGAAGGCGGAGACCAGCATCAAGAGCGTCGATTCCGGCAGATGGAAGTTGGTGATCAGCGCGTCCACACAGCGCCACTCATAGCCTGGATAGATGAAGATATCGGTGTCGCCGCTGAAGGGGGCAATCTGCCCGTCCGGGCTTTTCATGCAGGCGCTTTCCAGGCAGCGCACGCTGGTGGTGCCCACGGCAATCACGCGTTTACCTGCCGCCTGTGTCTCGCGAACCTGCCGGCAGGTCGCCTCAGACACCTCGATCCACTCGCTATGCATGTGGTGCTCGAGGATATTGTCGACGCGCACCGGCTGGAAGGTGCCGGCGCCTACGTGCAGCGTGACGAAGGCTCTATTGATGCCTTTCTCCGCCAGCGCATCAAGCAGCGGCTGGTCGAAGTGCAGGCCTGCGGTGGGCGCGGCCACTGCGCCGTCGCGCCTGGCATACACGGTCTGGTAGCGTTCGCGGTCGCTGAGCTCGTCGTCGCGGGTAATGTAGGGCGGCAGCGGCATATGGCCGTGGGCTTCGAGCAGCGCAATCATCGGCGTCTCGCCCAGAAAGCGCAGCTTGAACAGGGCGTCGCGGCGGCCTTCCACCACGGCGTGAATATCGCCCTCGAAGATCAGCTCGGTGCCCGGCTTGGGCGACTTGCTCGAGCGGATGTGGGCCAGACCACGGTGGGCATCCAGCGGGCGTTCCAGCAGCATTTCCACCTTGCCACCGCTGGCCTTCTGGCCGTGCAGGCGCGCCGGAATCACCCGGGTGTCGTTGAACACCAGCAGGTCGCCGGGCTCGAGGAGCTCGAGCAAATCCGTAAACCGGTGGTGTTCAAGCGCGCCGCTCCTACCATCCGCGCACAGCAGACGGCAGTCGCTTCGCTGCTCGGACGGGTAACGGGCGATAAGCTCGTCGGGTAGCTCAAAGTGAAAATCCGCGCGCTGCATGTGAAAGCTCTATTCCGGTAGTCAAACGGGCGTCATAGGATAGCGCTTTGTGTGGATAAAGTCAGTCAATGTGATTGACCTAGAAGGCGATCTACGTATAATGCGCAGCCATTGCCGGTGTGGCGGAATTGGTAGACGCAGCGGATTCAAAATCCGCCGCTGTAACAGGCGTGCCAGTTCGAGTCTGGCCACCGGCACCATCTTTTAAATCAGGCACTTAGGTGCCTTTTTTTATGTCTGAAATTCCTGTTTTTTCTTCCTGAAATTCCTCTTGTGTCCACTTTTTGTCCACAGTAATTTTCGGCGCGTACTTAATCGCGTCGGCTAGGTGGTCGGGTGACAGGTGGGCATACCGCATTGTCATGGAAATGGTCTGATGCCCCAGGATCTTTTGTAACGTCAGCACATCCCCGCCGTTCATCATGAAATGAGACGCAAAGGTGTGGCGTAAAACGTGGGTACGTTGGCCTGTGGGTAAGGTGATACCCGCTTTTAAAATGGCTGTGGAAAACGCTTTGTAGGCTGGGTTAGGAAATAGCCTTCCTATTCTGGGGCCGTGTGCTAATAGCGCTTGATAGAGCTCTTGGGGAAGCGGGATGGTTCTATTTCTGCCGTTTTTGGTGCCAGTGAAAGTGACACGGCCATTACGTAGCATTTCAGCGCGTAAGTATTGGGCTTCACTCCATCGAGCACCTGTCACAAGGCACAAGTGAGTGATAAGCCGTACATCGGGGTTATTTGACTCGTCAAGGGCTTTGAAAAGGGCACTGATATCCTCAGGGGTGAGGTACGAGAGTTCCTTTTCATTCAAGCGTAGGGGTTGGACTTTGGCGAAGGGGTTTCCGTCGCTCCACTCATCCAGCTTGATGAGCTTATTAAAAACGGCCCTCAAATGCGCCTGATCGTGATTGACGGTGTTCGGGGTAATCCCCGCTTCTAGGCGCTTTTGCCGAAGCTGTGTCGCGTCTGCAGGGGTGATCGTGGTGGCAAGCGGGTTGCCCATCATATCGGCCAAGGCATTCAACTGAGAGTAACGCCGGTTACCATCCTTGAGGGATATCCCATGGTAGTTATACCAAAGCTGGATCAAGTCCTTCAGGCGGCGTTTGTCGCGCTTTTTTGGTTCGTAAGGTTCACCAATAGCCGCTTGGCCAAGCACATAGCTTTCAAAACGTTTGGCTTTGGCTTGTGAGGGCAAGGTTTTGCGAACCCGTTTCCCACCCACACCGTTGGGACGAACATCGACATGCCAGCCGTTTTTGACTTTCTTGATGGCCATTACGCTGCCTTCCCTACCAATCGTCGCTCGATCAGCTTCTGTTCCACGATCTGCCGGAATTGGCCGGAGTCGACGCCCCTTCGTCGGTAGTATTCGGCGAGGTCTTCCCACATGCCGGAGCGTTGGAGGTAGCGGACGGCTTCGTGGGTACGAAAGCCTTGGCGGGCGTAAATGCTGATGAGGTTGCCAAAGGCCAGGGTGACGTTCTTTTCGTTGCCGATGCCTGGAGCTTTGCGCGCACGTTTGTACATGAATGACGGTTCGTGGCAGTAGAAACGGGCGTCTTCCTGCATGACCTGCCAGGCGGGATCGATTAGGTTGCGGCGCGTGTCCAGGCGGTAGGACTGCATGGCGGTTCGCCAGAGACCGGAGAGGTGGGGTACCACGTCAATGAAGCGGTTAAAACCGTGGGAGGCGTCCAGGACTTCACCGGTATCAACGTTGCATGGCACGCCCTGGGCATACTCCCGCAGCACGGATTGATGAAAACGTAGCTCGATACGCCATACGGTTTGCTCAGGGTCATAAGCGGGGCTCAGATCATCTTTGACGGCGTGTTTCCAGATGCCTTCCCAGAAGTGCATCTTGTCGCGGTGTTTGGCTTCGAGGGTCTTATTGTAAATCGCGCATTGCAGCGCCCCTGCCGTTCCGAACATGTAGGTTTCGCCGCGGCCGTAGGTGGTGGCAATGCTACCGTGGGCAAACTCCAGGTCTTCGATGCCGTCGATGCGCATGATCTTTTTGGAGCGGGTCACGAATCGCTGCATGAAGTCGGTGGGCGGTTCCCAGCCCTGGACGTCAAGCGCCAGGTGAATCGCACAGCCGACCGGCTCGACGTAAGCGAGCATGTGCGCGGCGATGTTGTACATGAAGTCTTGGCACTGCTGGGGGCTGCGCTCCTGGATGAAGTGCGGGGAAAGCTCAATTTTCAGGTGGGTGCCGATGTTCTCCACCTTGGTATGCCGTGCCTGGAAGAAAACGATCACGCCAAGCTCGTTGTTCTGGAGGCGGTAGCGGAAGCCTGAACCGGCTGCGCCGGCCCCGACTGACCATGTGACGTCGAACAAGTCCATGGTGGCCCCTTTGCCTTCGTTGTAGACCCTGATGATCTCATCGAACTGGTACAGGCAAGGCTTCCCCTGGTACAGCTGACGTACCGTGTCCACGCCTGCGTTGAGCAAGCGAAGGTTGTCTAACTCACGCTGACCCGCCGAGCTGATTAACAATTTTCCAAACGGGTCTTGCTCGCCTTTTTGAAGGGAAGCAATCGAATAACGGTTCCAACGCTCCATGAGCTTCTTCCTTAAATTTCAAAATGCTGAAACGTGCTCTAGTGAGCCAATAACTCGGGTTTGGTTGTCACTCTGCGAGACGTGTTACAGGGCGGGTCTCGACCTCTTGATACCAGCGAGTTGCCACGAGACCGGCCACGGATTGGGTGGCGTTTTGGTCAGTGACGCGCTGGTTGGCATCAAAACGAGGGAGCACCGTGGCCTGTAACAGCACATGGAGGTTGGTGCGTTGGGCGCTGGTGGATTCGTTCTTGAACAACCGTCCGGCAAGGGGGATCTCTGATAAGCCTGGCACGCCGGAGACCTGGGAACGGTCGTCCTGTGACGAGAGGCCGCCTAGTAAGAGGGTTTGGCCGGAACGGATTTGAACGGTGGTATTGATTTGCCGTTGGTTGGTAATGATATCAGACGCCACCAGGGAATCGGTAAGCGAGTCGGCGGAGGTGGTGATATCCATGATCACCAGGCCCGAGGCCGTGACCACCGGCAGGACGTTCAGGCGGATACCCACATCACGGCGCTCGATGGTCTGGAAGGGGTTATCGATGTCGGCAGATTCGCCCGTTACGCGGCCGGTGACGAAGGGGACATTCTGGCCGATGGAGATAATGCCGCGCTTGCCGGAGAGCGTGAGTATTTGGGGTGTGGATAACACCTTGGAGGTGGAATCACGCTGCAAGGCGTTAATGGCAAACGCTAATACATTGCCGTCGAAGATCCCGAAAGTGCCGCCGGTACCGCTTAATGAAGTGCCGAGGTTATCGGTGTTGAAACCGCCTGCCACGTCGCCACCGGTGGCCTTGCCAAGCGACACGCCTAAATCAAAGGTGTCGCCGTCCGTGGTTTCGAAAATTACCGCCTGAATCAAGATTTGCGGGTGTGACACATCGATATCGGGGATTAGGTCTTGGAGCTGGGCCAGTTGCTTCTCTGGGCCCTTCGCCAGTACCGCGTTGGAGGCGTGCAGCACTTGAACATGCGGCTGGGTAGCGTCCCCTGATTGCTGCGTTAAAAAGCTAGTGATCAAGGGGGCGATATCGTCGGCGCGCACGTTATCGAACGGGAACAGGTGGGTGGCCTGGGGTTCGGGTGGCTTTTCTAACGTGGGCGGTGAGGCGATCACGTCGCGGGGATCGGTCGGGCCGTCGGCGCGTTGAGCCGTGGACGCCTGGCTACTGGGGGCTACCGTGGGCGGATTGCCGGGCAGGATGGTGTAACCGTGGCTGTTAAGCACGCCCTGGAAGAACTCATCCAGTTGATGGTCGGCCACGTCGGGCGCGTAGACGGTCAAGGTACCGGTGGCCTTGGGGTGAATGGCCAACGGTGTATCGGTTTGCTCGACGTACCAGCGCACAAACTCCCGAATATCGGTGTCCTGCATTTGCACAGGCGTGGCGTGGGCGGTGATCGACAGGGTGGCCAGGGTGATACCGGCGATGGTGTTAGCAGCGAATTTCAGCATGGGAGACTCCATTTTCTACACGAACAAGGCAGGCGCTAACGGGGACGATGCGAAAGCCTTGGCGGGCGAGATCGTCGGTGGTTAGGGACTGCTGGTCGCTATCAATGAGGCGGTAGGTAATTTGCTCGCCGAGCTGGGTAAAGCTGGCGATGCGGGTGTTGCTCAGGTCGGGTAGTGCAGGGGGTGGCGTGTCGTCCTGGGAGCGGGCATCCACGCGGTCGGCCACCAGAACCGAGACGGTGAGGAACACGCCCAGGGCAAACGATGCCAGGGAGAGAAACGGACGGTTAAAACGCTTCCAGTAGATGCGTGTCATCTTCATGTAGAACCTCGCATCCCGTGGCACGCGGAACATGCCGTGGGTGTACCAGGGCGGCAACACGGAATAGGTGCCGTGGGGGTAGTGGTCGGAAAAGGCTTGCTTGGTGTCATAAGCGGGGTAGAGGGCGCGGCCGGTGTACGTCCAACGTTCCACGGTGAGGCTCTGGGGCGAGTCGCCGTATTTGACGATCCCCAGGTGAACCTTGGGGAGCGGCATTTTTTTGCCCATGAACAGGGAATAAAGCGCGCCGACAAAGGGGACGGTGACGCGATCCAGGCGACGGCAGTACACCACGTGTTCGGCCAGGGCCAGGCGTGCCTGTTTGTCCATGATGGTGACGTCTTGGATCAGGAAGATGATGTCCCAGCCGAGCTTGCGAGCGTGGAGAAACCAATTGATCACGTCCTGGCGGCTTTTATCGTTCCAGGAACGGGCGTTGAACCAGGTGCCGCATTCGTCCAGCACCAAGAGGCCGTTGGTGTTTTCGTCGTAATCGTCGGTACCCGTGCCGATGGCTTTAAGATCGGCCAGCACGGGTTTATCGGGGATGCGGTAGCAGCGGGTTTGCTTGGCCTTTTCGCCGATTAGCTGATCCAGGTTCAGGTCGAGGTTGGTGGCGACCTTGCAGCCCTGAACCAGCTTGTCCTTGATCTTGCCGACGGCGACCAGGGTTTTACCGGCCCCGAGTTTGCCGGTGACGACGTAGACGGCCATTAGAGAACGGGCCTCCCTTGCTCCCAGTCGATCAGCTGTTTTTTCTGCTGGAAGACCCACACGGCGATCTTGCTGCTGTAAATCGCCGCCATGCAGGCTTCAAAGTTGCTGGGTTTAATCGCACCGATGCCCTGGGCAAGCTCTGATGGAAGGGTTGCGCTCAGGCCGTTGATAATCGCGGCCAGGGTGCCCCCCAGAGCGACCAGGAGCGTGATGTAGAGCGTTGTCCAGACCAGCATCCCCGCGAGGCGGTTGGTAAAGCGGGCGGCGATGCGGGTGATCAACCATTCCAGGACGCGGGAGATAAAGCCGATAATCGCGCCCATGCCGAGTAGTGCGGGGAGTGCCATTTATGCGGTCCTCTGACTGGAGCGGAAGAAGGTGTCCACGACGCTAACGACCGTCCAGAAATAGACGATCCAGGTCAGCCATTGCTGAATGGTGGTGAACGCAAGACAGGAAATTTCCATGGGGCCAAACTGCATGGGCGTGCAGCCGCCGGAGGGGAGCGAGGGCAGGCGGGAGGTGACTTGTTCCGCGATGCTTGAGGATTCGGCTTCGCCAATTTCGTCCATCAAACCGCGTACTTCGTCGCCGTACTCGGCTTCTTCCTCGCTGACACCGTCCAGGGTGTCGTCCATGCTGGAAGAATCGAACAGGTCGTTGCCATCGCCCAGGTCTTCGGTAAGTCGGTTAGCAAGGTTTTTCATCATGCCTTTACCAATTTGCTGAATGCACCCGAGAAGACCTTTGTCATCGGTGGCCGCCGAGTGACCCTCTTCGGTAGGGCCATCCTCTTCGTAGCAAACGTTAAGGCCGAACGCACTGGTCAGTGATTTACCCAGGCCCTCAAATAAACCGGAAACCTCTTCGGTTTGTTCGCCTATTGCCTCGTCTATGCCGGTAGTGACGGTATCGCCTAAGCTTTCGAGGTCATCTGAGATGGCATCGCTTTGACCCTTTATGGCGTCGGTCAGGGTTTCCGTTTGTGCTTCTGTCGCCGCCTTGAGGTCATTGGTCTGGCTATTCAGTGAACTGGTGACATCGTTGGAAAGCGCATTGATAGCGTCTTGATTGGATTGGCCAGCGGAGCCAATGGCTTCGATAATCCCAGATTCATCGAACTCGAAGTCGGGAACGGTTGAGCCGCCACCAGAGCCGCCGCCGTTATCAGAGTCATCATCGTCAGAACCGTCGCCACCTCCGCCTGAGTCATTACCACCGGAACCGCTGCCGTTATCGTCGTCGGGGTTATCGGGGTCGGTTGGATCGGCGCCGCCAGTATCGCCATCGTCATTATTGCCGCCACCAGAACCGCCACCGCTGGACGGTTTGGAATGGACAGTTCCATTGTCATCGACGTAAGAGAAATAATCGGGAGCAGACTCCCAATCCACCATGTAGTCAGTGTCGCCGATCGTGACGCAACTGGATGAATCAGAGCATCCCCCCGGTAACGGTTCTAAATATTCAGGTGTATTAAAATCAATAACGGAAAAAGTCCCTGAACCATCAAGTCCGCCTTCTATGGTTCCTCCCCATTGGCTACGTTTCCCTGTAGATTCTGACTCAATAGGAAAAGAACAAGTAATATCATCATCGGTGCCAGAGCAGGCCGTAACGCCGCCACCAGCCGTTACAGAACAAGCACCGTTGTTTGTTCTGACTGAACCACCATTGCTCAAGTAATTAGCAACGCCAGCGTTAGTGGTAGTGTATGAGGTGCCATCTGAGTTTGAACACTTATCATCACTATAAGGAACATTGTGAAGAGGGTTGTTGTAATCAGAATCAGTAAGATCAGATATGTTCTTTGAATATATATAGCAGCTAAATTCATCGGGAAATAATGCGTCAGGTGAACATCTTAACGTGTAAGCTTTACTCTCTGAGGTAAGAGATGACATTTTTGAAGTTATTGAGCTGGGGCATGATGGGTCTTTAAAATTTCTACAAAAATAAGAAGGACCAATAGAAGTCCAGCTAGAAACATTAACATCGTAGTATTTACTAGCGATATCAATAGGTGCTAACTCATCATCAGACAAGGCGTCTGGAGAAAACACCATTAAAAAAGGCGCTAAGAGCAGTAGTAAAACGGCTTTTTTAATCATGTTCCCCTCGCTATTGAAAAAGGGGCGTTTCCGCCCCTCAATGATTACGTCAGGCATCGTGTTAAGAAGCGCGGTTAGCAAACTTCTTGAACAGCTTGATGCCGATTAATGCGGCGGTGATGGAGGCGACGACCGGCCAGGCGTAACCGGCCATATCCGCCCCGGCGGATTGCACCTCATTGAAGGCCGCTTCTGCGCCGGTAGGGGCTGTTTGTGCATGGGCAGCGGCTGACGCGACCAGAAGGGCAGCACCGCCAGCCACTTTGCCGCGAGTGTCGGTAGCGGCTTGTTTTACGTGTTGTGCGATGGTGTTAAGGGTCATGAGACAGACTCCATAAAGCGTTTTACAGATAGAATGATGTGCCCAAACGCCCACCCGAGGGCGTAGGACGTGAAAAGGGAACTAACAACAAACGTCAGGCTTGGCTCGTTCATCGTTGCCCCCCATTTATCGCGCCGATCCCGAAGGCAAGGACGAGGCCGACGCAATAAACCAGGAGCCACAGACTGGAAATTTCGTTAGTGTCCATGGCTCAAAATCCTATTTTTTGTCGCCGCTGGCGACGGGTTGCTGTTGGCTACCGGCCGCGCTTGGCTTGCGGGCGGCGAGGACGTGCATGGTGGCTTTGCCAGCGGATGACCGAAATTCGATATCGAGTTCCAGCGGGCACGGCATGTGCGGGGCGAAGGCGTGCAGCTGGTCGAGAATTTCATAGGGCGCGGACATGGTGCTGACCTGATTGCCCAGCTGGTTTTCGTTGTCGGGTGCTGAGGGCTGCATGATGGTGACTTTTGCGCCTTTGACGCCGTTGTCCATGCTGTAGCGTGATGCGCCGATGACGTGGGCTTGAATGGTGTTGATCATGGTTAGGGTTCCTTTTCGTTAGCGTTGGGTTCTGGCGGCTTGGGTTAGGCAGTAGTCCGCGAGAACGGCTAGCTCAGTGGTGTCAGGGGTCACACCGTCCAGTAGTAACGTCAGGTGTTCAGCCTGGGCGTAGTACGTCGCGGCGCGTGCATAGTCCCGGCCATGCAGGCACCGCTGGCCCCGCTCCCTCAGAGCTCGGGAATCGAGGCAGGGGGAGTCCCCTGCCCGCCCTCCGTGGCCCTCTGGTCTTTCTGCACGGCAGTCCACCCCGGCACGGCTGTCAACCGCTCGTGCCTCGGGTGTGACAGCCGCGCCGGGGCGGACTCGAGGAGCCGTGCGACCGACGGGCGACGGATGACGGGCAGGGGACACAGGATCAGGCCCCGTTGCCGTGGGGAGCGGGGGAGGCATCACCGGCCGGTGCATCCAGCGGTGCCTTGTCGCCGCGTTCCAGTTGGGTAAGGCCGCTTTGAATCAGGCGTTCCCCCAGGGCGGAGGGGGTGAGGCCGTTGGTGCCTGCCTGGATGAGATACCGGCTGTGTATCTCCTGGTCGAGGAAGACCCGAATGGGCTGTTTTTTACTCATGTGAATAACTCCAATAGGGCTAAAGGCCGTTGTGGATAACGGACGGCGGGTTAGCCGTGGGGGTGTGGATAGATGCGCCGGTACCACAATCGCCGAGGGACAAGGGGAGGCGTCGGCAGGTTTGGGCGCGCGGTCATCGGCCAGGGCTAGGCCGTAGTGCTTGGCGAGGTAGGCCAGGGCGTGTTGCAGGTGCTTAAAAGCGATGCTGTAACGCTGACCGTGGTCAATGTCGGCCATGCGTAAGATGGTGCTGTCGTCCAGGTCGAGAACGAGCAAGTGGGCAGCGGGTACCGAGAGAAAGTAAAAGCCGCCGCTGGTGGCGTTGTGGTGATGAAGGACAACGCTATCCGGTACGGCTTCCCCATCGAGCAACAGCTTTTGTGTGGCGATGGTGAGGTCGTCGGTGTCTAACAGCGTGCATGGCGTTGCCAGCGTGGCGATAGGAGCAATAGCGGTCATTAGTGCCAGTCCTCCGATTGAAGGCACTCAGCGGTAAAGAGCGCGACATTAACGAGACGACGGCGACCCACTTTAATAAGCGGGAGATTCCCCTGGTTGAGCTGACCCCGCACGGTGTCGGGGGTAAGTCCGGATAGCTCGGAGAAACGCTCGACCGTCATGACGGGCACCTGGGGTGCGGGGACGTGGGGCGAATTGCTCGTTTCCATGCTGTACCTGCTCGCTGTGGCATGTTGGTGATTTCTGGTATCGTTATAAGAGGTTCATAAGCGTGGTGTACCCTATAACAAGTATACCTATATTTAAGGTTACTCAGAGTTGAGTATATGTCAAGCGAACTTGCCCAAAAAATTCGTGAAATTCGTGAAGTGGAAACTTCGGGAAGGGGGGAGTTTTCGCAACTTGTTGGAATTGCGAAAAAAACATTAGAAGGCATTGAACAAACAGGCAGGGTGCCGAAAGGTGACCTATTACAAGCTATTTGCCAGCAGTGGCCCAAGTACACGCTCTGGTTGATGACAGGGCAGACGGATGAGACGTGTGGCCAGGTAAGCCCCGAGTTAGAAAGGGCACGCCGGACGCTGAAGAAAACAGGGACGGATACCGACTAGCGCAAAACGTTGTGGATAGATGGTTCCAGGGAGGAAGGCATTGTGGATAAGGGGAGCAGGGAAAGTGGAGGATGTTAATATCTTAGGTGCACTAACGCCTTTAATTCTCACCTTTGTGTTAGGCGCGGTTGCTCTAGAAGCTGTTAAGGTGTTTTTTTTTAAAAGCACCGTAAAAGGTTTTATAAAAGCCTTTGTTGAAGGTTTGAATGGTGATGAAAAAAATAAAAAAAGGTATTACCATTCAAATAGAAAACAGCCAGAAATAAAAAAAGATGAAGTTAGTAAGGAAGATGGCTCTTTCACAGAAAAGCTGATAGAAAAAGGTGGTGCTTATAAGAGAAATGAGTTCTTAATGACTCAGACCGAGCGCCATGTTTATAAAATATTAGAAAAAGGATACGGAGACGAGTATTATATATTTGCCCAAGTGAGAGTGGTGGATGTTATACAGCCTAATATGAATAAATATTACACTTGGACTGGTGAGTACAAAGCGCTTTTTAGACAGTTATCTCAATGGCACTTTGATTATGTGATGTGTGATAAAAGTGATTTTAGTATTTTTTGTGCGCTAGAGCTTGATGACGCTAGCCACGAGCGAGCCGATAGAGTTAGAAGAGACCGCATTTTAAACGCAGTCTGTAAAGATGCTGGACTTGATTTAAAAAGAATTAAGTTAAATCATGAAAATAAGAGAGTAGAGGTTGTTTCTTGATATAAAATAGGCTAACCGTTTAAGACACCTCAAGCTGTACGTGACCGGGTTTCGACCGAGGGCGAGCTGGGCCCACCACAATGCGCACATCACGACCCAAGCGAGCTAGACAGTCGAGCATCTTGGATTCACTAATCCCGCGAAACTGACCTTTGAGAAGGGCTGAAACTTTAGGCTGCGGCAAACCAGTCAGCTCGGATACTTTGGTTTGCGTCAATCGACGATGCTTGATCACCTCACCGATCTTGGCGGCAAGCTGTGCCTTAATCAGCATTTCTTCGGCGTCATGGCTGTGGATATCGTCGTAAACGTTGCCAGTGCTATCTTCAATAATCATTGGATTCCCCCCTTGGCGTGTTTTTCAGCCGCTTTCAATCGATCACGGATTTTCTCTATATCGGGTTTAGGTGTAGAGACCCCACTGGATGACTTCTTTTGAAAACAGTGAAGTACGTATACCGCTTCCTGGATGCGAACCGTGTAAACCGCCCGGTAAGTATCACCCTGATAGTCCTCCACGACCTCAATAACGCCAGCTGAGCCAAAGCCCTTGAGTGGCTTGGATTGCGAATGTTTGGAGCCTACCTGGGCAAGGTGAAGGGCGAAGCCGAAAACATCCTTTACTTCCTCAGGCATTGCCTGGAGGTCTTTTTTGGAGCTAGCGACCCAACGCAAGGGTTTTGGTGGTTGACTATCCATGTAAGAAATCTATACCTATTTGATAATAATAGCAAGTGATCGCGATGTGTCCACATTGCGACAACATAACTCAGCTTTAACGAGCCAAAACGAGCATTTTTCGAGGTTAAAAAGCTTTAAAATCAGTTCAGTATGCCACAGTGAGCCGGTGTGCTAAGGCTTCAAAATCCGCCGCTGTAACAGGCGTGCCAGTTCGAGTCTGGCCACCGGCACCAAGTTTATTAAGGGCCTAGCGTTCATCGCTGGGCCCTTTTTTTATGCCGAGTGAAAAGCGTCAGCGGATCCATGGGGAATGGGGCCCCTCGCTTTTTGCCGCATTGGCGTTTTATATTGAAGCGAGTATTCGACGCAAGACGGTATCGCCATGGCACTGTTTGAGCTGCATAGCCGCAACTTATCCCAGGAGCAGGTGGCCCATACCCACGATTTCCATCAGCTGATACTGGCGACCTGTGGTGTCACGGAGCTTTCGATGGAGGGGCGAGGGGAAAGAGTGACAGCCCGGCGTGGCTGTTTGATTCCCTCTTCGCGCCACCACGAGTACCAGGGCGATGGCAGTAACCGGACCTTGGTGCTGGATGTTCCCGTGGCTCAACTGGCCACGCTTGAAAAAGGCAGCGAGATTGAGCGCCTGTTCGATAGGCCGCGTTTTTTCAGCGTCCCCCCGGCGTTAAATCAGCTTACCCACGCCCTGGCTAGTCAGCTCGAGCAGTGCCCCGGGCTGCAGAATGAAATCGCCATTCTGCTGCTGCGCGCGCTGACGATGTATCTGCACGACGCCAGGCCTGAAGCCGTTGAGCAGTTGGGACAGCACTGTATCAGCGAACGCCTCGATCTCGCCCGTCTGGATGCCTGGCTGGATCAGCACCTTGCCGATGAAATCCGCGTGGAGCAGCTAGCCGCACTTTGCGCCTTGAGCCCGGGGCATTTCCACACCTGTTTTCGCGAGCTGACCGGCGTGACGCCGCTGGCGTATGTCCAGCGTCGGCGCCTGGAGCACGCTCGAACGTTGGTGCGGCACAGCACGCTTAGCCTGGGGCATGTCGCCATGCTGGTCGGCTTTCGCGACCAGGGCAGCTTCTCCCGCGCATATCGGCGCTATTTTGAGATCTCACCCTCGTCTGACAGGTAAGCGTTTCCTGGAGTCGGCCACCTTAAACCGGTTTGCATGACTTACGGGCAAACTTACCGCAGTGTCGGGCAAGTAATTTGCCCAATAGCGTTCTAGTCTCTGAAGAAGCCTTTTTGATGGAGAGACCCAGTGAACGTTACCTACCAAGACAGCAATGCGCGGATGAGCCAAGTAGCGGTTCATAACGGCACCGTTTACCTTGCGGGCCAGGTACCCTCGGATGCCTCGGCGGATATGCGCGGCCAAACCGAGCAAGTACTGGTACGCATCGATCAGCTGCTGTCCCAGGCCGGTACCTCCAAAGAGCATCTGCTTTCAGCGCAAATCTGGGTGACCAGCATGGACGAGTTCGACCAGATGAACGCCGCCTGGGACGCCTGGGTGGTGCCGGGGCGTCCGCCGGTGCGCGCTGCGGTCGAGGCCAAACTTGCCAAGCCCGAGTGGAAGGTGGAAATCATGGTCATCGCCGCGTTGCCGGAGGCCTGAGATGCGGGTTGTTTCTGCTGAAGACGTCGCCGCCACGCTCGGCTGGGACGGCCTGATCAAGCGGTTGGAGACCACCTTTGTGAAGGGCGTGGAGTCGCCGCCGCGTCACCACCACGCCATGCACCGGCCGGATGGCGAAGCCACCATGCTGCTGATGCCCGCCTGGGAAGCGGCAGGCTACATCGGCGTCAAGATGGTCAACGTGTTTCCGCAAAACGCCGACCACGGTATCCCGGCGATTTCCGGGCTTTACCTGCTCAGCGAGGGCCAGCATGGCCGGCCGCTGGCGTGTATCGACGGCAGCGAGCTCACCCGGCGTCGCACGGCGGCTGCCTCCGCGCTGGCCGCCCAGGCGCTTGCCAACGACGACGCCGAGACCCTGCTGGTCGTCGGCACCGGCAAGCTCGCCCCCATGGTAATCGAAGCCCACGCCAGCGTGCGCCCCATCAAACGGGTGCTGATCTGGGGGCGCAACCCTAGCAAGGCAGAAGCCATTGCCGACGAGTACGCCGAGCGCTTCGAGACCCAGGTGGTGGAAAGCCTGGTGGATGCCGTGGCCGAGGCAGATATCATCAGCTGCGTGACGCTCTCCATCGAGCCGCTGATCAAGGGCGAGTGGCTTACCCCTGGCACGCATCTGGACCTGATCGGTGCGTTTCGCCCGCAAATGCGCGAAACCGACGCCCTGTGCCTGCGTCGCGCTGAGGTGTTTGTGGATACCTACGCCGGCGCCAAAGGCGAAGCGGGCGATATTCTTCAGGCGATTGACGAAGGTGAGTTTCAGTTTGACCAGATTCAGGCCGAGCTTGCCGAAGTACTGACAGCCGCCAAGCCCGGCCGCTCGTCGCCGCAGGCGATTACCCTGTTCAAATCCGTCGGCGCCTCGCTCGAGGATCTCGCCGCCGCCATTGAGGTATGGGAGTCGCTGCCGCACTAGGTTAGCGGGCTTATCCATGTGTCAATCTGTTCGCTCGCCTCGTCATCCATGCGTAGGCTCCTCAATCAGGCCTGCGCTTGGATGGCGTTTTCGAGCGCCGCCAATCTGCCCGTTTCCAACGCGGTCTGCACGGCGGTAATGCGTATCACGTTGGCAAGCGCCGGATGCGCCAGGCGAGCGACCAGCACGCCGTCGGCGAGCAGCTGCTGGTGCACCTCAGCGGCGAGTTCGGCGCTGGGCAGGCGAATACCGATAAAGTTGGTGGCGCTGGGCAGAACGTCCGCCCCCAGCGCGCGGAAGTGCTCTGCCAGCTGCTCACGGCGGGCTTTCACGTCGGTAACGTGCTGGTTCACCTCGTCAGGATGGTCAAGCACCACTTCGGCAGCGGCCTGGGTGAAGGTGGAGACCGCATAGTGAATACGTACCTTCATCATCATCGCCAGCACGTCGGGCTCGGCAATCGCGTAGCCAATGCGCAGCCCCGCCAGGCCGTGGGCCTTGGACAGCGTGCGCAGGCGAATCACCCCCGGAATTGCTCGGGTGGTGAACTCGCTCCCCGCGTCATCGCGGAAGTCCCCATAGGCCTCGTCCAGCAATAGCCAGCAGGTGTCGGGCAGGGCATCGCGCAGCTTGAGAATGGCGCTGTCGCTGTGCAGGTGGCCGCTGGGGTTGTCCGGGTTGGCCAGGTAGACCAGCCGCGCATCGGCATCCTGCGCCGCCTTCGCCAGGGCGTCGAGGTCCGGGGCCAGCACGCCCGGGGCCTCAAAATAGCTGGGCTCGATCAGCTGGCAGCCCTGGCCCTTGGCGAAATAGCCAAAAGTGGGGTAGGTGCCGGCGGTGCTTACGACCGTCTCGCCGGGTTCGCAGGTGGTACGCAGGGCCAGCGCCATCAGGCTGTCGGCGC
This sequence comes from Vreelandella gomseomensis, assembly GCF_031451645.1. Taxonomy (NCBI): domain Bacteria; kingdom Pseudomonadati; phylum Pseudomonadota; class Gammaproteobacteria; order Oceanospirillales; family Halomonadaceae; genus Vreelandella; species Vreelandella gomseomensis. The sequence continues at coordinate 226,159 of NZ_JARWAI010000007.1, forward strand.
CGGCATCCACCAGCAGCGTCTCCAAGGGCATGCCCTGCTGGGCGCTCAGGCGCTTGCGTATACCCAACGCCTCGGCATCGCCGTAGCTGTAAACGTGCGCGGCCAGGGCATCGCCAAAGTGCTTACGCAGGGCGCGGTGGGGCATGTCCAGGCCCTCGTTGGAGCCCATCTGGTAGGGAATCGCATGGCCAAGCTTGCGCTCCAGCACCTTGATGCCCGGGAAGGGGTTATGCGGGCCTTCGCCGGTTAAGTGTTCGGGGTAGCGGGGCATAACGTCTCCAAATGAGATAACGTAGAATGTAGCCTAACATTGCAACGAAAAAACCTGTCCAAGGATACGGCATGGCCCACCTGCTACGCATCGTGATGATTCACGGCCACCTGGAAGGCGTGGTCGAACTGAGTGTGGACGGCCACACTAATATTTGCGGCACCAACGCCTCGGGTAAAACCACGCTTCAGCGCTTGGTGCCGGTGTTTTACGGCGAGCTACCCAATAAAGTCGTCCCCAAGACGCGCATGAAGTTCGACGCGTTTTACCTGCCCCATCGCAACAGTTACCTGGTCTACGAATACCGCCGCGAAGCGGGCAATATCTGCCAGGTGGTGCTGACCCGCAAATCGGAAGGCGGGGTGGAATATCGCTTCGTCGCCGCGCCTTACCGGCCAGAAGATTATCTGATGGAGGGGGAAGACGGCGCCGTGGCGCTGGAGTACGCCCAGTGGTTGGGTGTTTTACGCCGCGAAAATATCTCTTTTTCGTCCAAGCTCACGGCCACCTCTGAATACCGCGCGGTGATCCAGAACGACTTTACCCCCACGCCCGGCATCATGCCCCACGGCAATCGTAAGGATGCCCTCAAGCTGCGCCAGATGGCCGCGCAGTTCAGCCTGGTCAAGCCCGAGCATCGTATCCGCCATATCGAAAAGCTGGTCTCGGCGGTGCACGCCAAAGAGGGCAAGATGGATACCCTAAAGACCATGCTGGCGGCGATCTTTGAAGAGGACGGTGTCGAGCTGCCCGTGACCCGCATCCGCAGCGCCAAGGCGCGGGAGTGGATTGACCAGATGCGCCAGTCCATGCGCCTGGAGCCGCTGCAACGTTCGCTTGCCAAGCTGCACGACGTTGACCGCGAGTTGGCGGATGTGGAGGCCTCACTGTGGCAGCTGAAACCGCAGTTGGAAGCCGACCGTCACCACGTCGAGCGCACCCTGGCCGATGCCGAAGCCGATATGAATACGCGCCAAGAAGCATTCGACGCCGAGAAAAACGCCTACGAAGCGGCCCGGGATGAGCTGAACGAGCAGCTCAGCGAGCTGGAAAGCGGCCTCAAGCAAACCCAGCGCGACCTGAGCGACCTGCAGGACCAGTATGAAGCCTATGAGGCGGCAGACATGCCCGCCCTTGAGCGCGACCTCAACGCGCTGCCCCAAAAACGTGAGCAGTTCGAGCAACTGAAAAGCCACCTGACCGCCCTGCAAGAGGCCGTGCAGGCAAGCCAGGCCCGCAAGGAAGAGCGGCTGCGCGAGCTGGGCGAAGCGCTGGCCCGCCAAAGCGAAGAGATCCAGGGGCTGGTCGATGCCCTCAACGAAGAAAAGGCCGCGCATCAGGAAGCCCACTGGGAGGCCCAGCGCCACCTGGACGCCCGCTACCAGACCCAGCGCGAAGAGACAGAAGCCGACTTTCAGGAACGCCTCAACCAGGGGGTTGAGCGGCTGGCAGCGCTGAAAGCCGCGCTGAGCCACAGCGGCCCCACGGCGGAGGAAAGCGAAGAGGCCGCCCTGATTCAGGCGCGGATCGATCAGGCGCAAAGCGACCACAACGCCGCCAGTAGCCAGCGGGAAAGCCAGCGCCGCGAGCTGGATAGCCTCAAACGCGAGCGTGACGATGCCGAGCAGACCCACGCAGATGCACGCCGGACGCTGACCCGCGCCCAGCAAACCAGCCAGGCGCTGCACCGCCAGCGCGACCCCGCCCAAGGCTCGCTGCGCCATTTCCTGCGCTACCACCTGCCCGAATGGGAGCAGCGGCTGGGTAAGGTGATCGCCCCAGAACTGCTGGAGCGCCGTGACCTGTCGCCGACCTTGACCGAGCAACCCAGCGACGACCTTTACGGCCTGGTGCTGGATACCCATCTGATCGAGCCGCCGGACTACGCCCAGGATGAAGCCAGCCTGCTCGCCGCCATTGAAGCGGCGGATGACGCCGTGGTGCGCGCCGAGGCCGAGCTTGCCAACAGCGAAAAGCAGCTCAAACGGCATAACGAGCGCGTCCAGGCCTCCGATGAAGCGCTAAGCCAGGCCCAGTTGGCGGTGAAGCGTGCCGATGAAGAAGTCGAATACGCCCAGGAGGCCCGCCGCCAGTGCCAGGCGCGCCATGCCGAGGCGCAACGCCAGCGCAAGGCCGAGCAGGAGACTGCCCTGGCAGAACAGGAAGCGCAGCAGCAAGCCCTGCGCGACGAACGCCAGACCGCGCTGGACAAGCTCAACGCCGCCCACCAGGCAGAACTTCTGGAGCTAAAAGCGGACGCGCAAAGCCAGTTGGAGTCCATCAACCGGCAGATTCAGCAGTACAAAACCCAGCTCACCGAGCAGAAAGCCGAGCACAAGCGCCAGTGCGAAGAGCTGGAAGAGGCGTTCGACCAGGAATTGAAAGCCCAGGGCGTCGATCCGGAAAAACTGCGGGATACCCGCGCCCGGCTGCAGCAACTGGACGAACACATCCGTCACACCGCCGCCCGTCAGGACGAGCTGGACGCCTACAAGCGCTTTATGCGCGTAAGCTGGGGGCAGCGCAAACCCGAACTGGTCGAGCAGGAGGGTCGCTTAAGCCGTGAGATAGACGCCGCCCAGCGGAAGCGTGAGGAACACCAGCAGGCCTTCAAAGCCACCAAGGCCGCCCACCAGCAGCACGTCGCCGCGTTTGAAACTAAACGCCGCGAAAGCCACGAGGTGCTCAACGACCTCAAGCCGCTGCTCAAGCAGCTCGGTGAGCTCACCCTGACCTCGGACGCCACGCCCCAGCAGGACGCCCCCGGCGATGTCGCCGAGCGGCTGGCGCGCACCCGTCAGGCACTCGCGCGCCGGGCCCAGGAACGCGACACGCTGCGCAAGGGCTGCCAGGAAGCGGAGAGCCAGCTGATCAAAGGGGCCAGCACCAGCTTTGTCGATGCGCTGGAAAGCGAGCGCGCCCGACTCGCCGACCCCGACGACCCGCGGGCGCTGCTGCCGCTGCTCGGCGGCATGCTCAAACTGCTGGAAGACCAGCAGCAACAGCTGATTCAGCAGGGGCGCAATCTCAGCGACGACCTGGACAAGTTCTTCACCGTGTTCCGTGATCTCAACCGCCGCATCAGCGCCCAGAGCAAGCGCCTCTCGGATGAGGTGGCTGACGACCTGCGCCTGGACGGCATCAGCAAGGCCGAGGTGCGTATCCAGTCGACCATCGACGAGCTCGGCTTCTGGGAGCCGCTCAAGCTGTTTGCCCAGCGCTACAAGGCCTGGCGCGACTCCGAGCAGACCCTGCCCAGCGACGACTACCTGAACGCCCTGGCGGACGTGGTCGATCTGCTGCGCAGCGACCAGCAGTACAGCTTTGAAAGCCTGCTGCGCCTGGAGCTGCACCTCAACGAAGGCGGCACCGACCTGATCATCAAGAACGACCGCCAACTGCTGGAATCGTCCAGCCACGGCATGGCGTATCTGATTCTGTGCAAGTTCCTGCTCGCCTTTACCCGCCTGCTGCGCGGCCGGGCGGCGATCGCCATCCACTGGCCCATCGACGAGATCGGCACGCTGGCCTACCACAACGTCGAAAAGCTGTTCGACGCCTGCGACAGCAACCAGATTCATATTGTCGGCGCCTTCCCCAACCCGGAATCCGACGTGCTGCTGCTGTTCCATAACCGCTACCTGATCGACCGCGACGCCGACGACCCCGCCAAACGACGGCTAAAACGCATCGAGCCCCGCCAGAGCCGCCTGGCCGAGCGGCTCAAGGCCCGCCATGAGGAGGTGCCGGTATGAGCGATATGAGTCTGCTACCCCATGGCCCGCTGCTGGAACGGCTGCTGGCGGGCGAGTTTATCTGCGCGGTGAGCGACGAGAGCGCCTTCAAGCGCCTCCAGGATGACGCCACGCGCGAGGCCATCGACAGCTACCTGCGCCCGCTCAACCGCCGCCTGGCCAGCAGCCAGGAGGAAGGTGTGTATTTTCTCGCCTGGCGTCAGTTGGATGACAGCGCGCGGGACCAGCTCGCCCGCCAGCTGGGCGACACCGTCAACAGCCTTTTGCCGCTGCTGGAATGGCTACAGCTGGTGCAGGAAGCCCTGGGCCGCGACAGCGTGCTATCCCCCGGCGATGTGCTCAAGCCCGGCGAGCTGCAGGCCAAAAGCGAAGACAACCCCAGCCTGCGCGAACGCATTGAACGCCTGGCCACCGACAGCTTCTTTGGCTCCCAAAGCGATCAGCTGGACGCTCAGGTCAAGCAGGTGTTCAAGCGGTTGAGGGAGCACGGCTACCTGCTGCAGCCCCACGCCGACCGCCAGGTGTTTCTGGTGACCGGCAAGGTCGACTACCTGCTCGAACTGGTGCGCTTTATTCGCGATGAAGAACACCTGCCGGTGGACGATGAGGGCGAGGATACCCAGGAGGCGCTGCTGTGAACGATGCGGAAACGCCAGGGCTGGAAAGCCGCCTGATCACCACCGGGGTGGAGCGCCTGGCCCTGCTGGGCCGCCACGCCGAGGCGCTGATGCAGGGCTACGCCAACGATCAAGTTCCTCTGGAAGGGCTGAGCCACACCGCGCTGCGCAAGCTTTTAAGCGCGCGGATTGTCTGGCGGCCTGACGAGCAGGGCGGCCTCAAGCTGACCCCCAAGGTGCGCGAGCTGATCGCCGAAATGGTCTCCGATGAAGCCCGGCGCCACGTCAACGCCGATGTGGCCGAAGCGCTGGAGCTGATCCGCAGCCTGATCCAGAGCTACCGCGATTCCAGCAGCCGCGGCGACTACTGGCAGCAGGAGCAGCAGCTGTTGCGCCTGCGCCAGGCGGTGGATGACATGAACGGCCGCTTTGCCGACGCCATCGACAGCCTGTGGCAGCGGCTCAACAGCGATTTTGGCTTTGTCAGCCAGCTCAACGACAAGGTGCGCGAAAACGACCGCGCGCAAAAGCAGGTGGTCCGCCTGCTCGACGGACTGGCGCTGATCGACTTTGACGAGTTGATCGAACTGGTAGGCAGCGACGGCACGCTGCGCAAGGTATTGATCAGCCAGCTACAGCAGCAGATTAGCCAGCACTACACCAGCCTGCGGGAAGTGCAGCACCGCCTGATCGAATTGATGGCGCGTTTTCGTCATATGCAGGCACGCAGCCGCCTGGTCGCCGGCATGGCCGCCTTCCTGCGCGAGCACCCCGGCTTTACCCCTGGTAACTACGCCCGCCGCAGCGAGGTGCCCGCGCTGTTTAATCACGCAGCCCCCCTCACCGCCGCCGGGGCCGTGGCGCTGGACCGCGCCCAGGACATGCCCACCCTCAGCGCGCTGCTGGAAAATGTGCCCACGCCGTTACGTGCCGCCCAGTCGGTCACCGCGGCACGCCCGGCGGAACACGTCGAAGACACGCTTATCGCCGCCCGCCAGCAGGCCCTCAAGGATGATGTCGAAACTTTCTACCTCAATGTGGTGGACCGCGCCGAGCAAACGCCCATCAGCGCTCTGGACTACCTGAACCAAAGCGAGCTGCAATGGCCTCCAGAAATCTGGCTGTTCCAGGTCATCGCCGAGCACCAGGGCCTACCGCATAGCGAACAGCGCGCGTTTCATCTTCATCAGCAGGAAGAACGGGCGAGCGCCTACAACGATGTGAAATTGATTCGCGATGTTTCGTTAGGACTGGCGGTGTAACGATGGATGACCAGACGCTCACTGCCCAGGCTTACAAAAAACTGAGCGAAATAGAGCGCCAACTGCGCAAGCAGACTCGGGTCGACAAGAAGCGCAGCCAGCAATGGGTCGCAACCTTCATCCGCTGGTGCGATGCGCATGAAATTGAGCTTGGCCCTCGGCTAAGCCACCAATCGCTGCGTTTTGACCGCGCCCTCATCCAGCAGGTGAACGAAGCGCTTAGAAGCCAGCGACTGACTACTATTGAGCAATGGCAAAGCGGCTTGACCAGCGCGGCGCAAGCGGAGCAGGGCGTCAATGAAGATAAAAGCAACCGCGAAGGCCCGCGCGCCCAGCGGGTGCTGGTGAACACGCCCGCCAGCGCCCCCGCTTGGCTTTCGGCCCAGCCGCGCTCGATGCACGACGTCGACTGGCGAGACATCAACCTGGAAGCGTGCGACGTGCTTATTCAGGTCGAAAACCTGGACAGCTTTTACGCCTTTTCACCGCAACAGCGCGCGCTAAACGGCTACAAACAGCCGCTGGTGGTCTACCGCGGCGACAGCCACTACGGCGGCGGCTTCAAACAACTCGCCAGCGCCTGGAACGGAACCCAAAAGCCGCACCTCTACGCAGGCGACTTCGATGTCAAAGGCCTCAGCGTCGCGCTTTCCAGCGGCACCTCGCACCTATTACTCCCGCCGCTAGCATGGCTCACCGAGCAAGCTACCACCTTCCACGACCCCGCCAAACAACTCGACCACCGCCCCCGCCTGCTTAGCCATCGCGACCAATTACCCGCGGAACATCCGCTACAGCCCTATCTAACGCTGCTACTCGACCAGCAGCGTGGGCTAAGGCAGCAGTGGTTGGGTGAAGAACTGGAGCGCGTGGCGCTGGTGTGAAGGCCCCCGTCGACCTAATGCGCAGCCGGGTGATCTGATTGCGTCCAGTATGATTGAAATGGGCAAAACGCGCAGGTGCGCGAGTTTCGGTTATGCTACCAAAATTGGCTTTGCTCTCTAAGTAATCAATGGGGTAGAGTCAAGCGAGGTGGCTACATAACCTCAATAAATACGTCGATATGTTTGTTGAAATTATGTAGCTTTCAGTATAATTGTTGTCAGATTCCACTTTGATGGAGAAGTTGATGAAATTTAAAGATATTCATTTTGGTAGCATTGATGCAAAGCATGATATTGAAGGTAGGACGCCAGAGGAGGTAAAGTATTTTGAAGATACTTTTATTGTTCCGCCTAATATTGATGAAGAAGATTATTTAAAATCGAATAAGTACTATATTTCAGGATTGAAGGGAACTGGGAAAACCGCACTCCTTAGGTACCTTCAGGTAAAAGCTGAAAAAGCAGGTTTTAAAACAAATTTTGTTTTGTTTAAGTCTGAGTTTGATAATTATGAAAGGTCTGCTTTTCACAATTCTCTTATAGCTGATGTGCCGGAGGGGCCTGCTGAAGGTTCCTCTAGTTATGACTATGAGCAAGCATGGCGTATATATTTTTATCAGACGCTTGTGATATTGGGAGAGTCAGGCCAACTTACTCCATTCCAGAATAATTCGTTATGGAGTGAATTCGTAGATTTGGTAAAAAGTTCGTTTCCTGCGAAACGAGATAGTGCAATTTCTTTGCCAAGGATTAAAAAAGGTAGAATTGAACTTTCTAGTAAACCAAAAATAGAATTAGATTTTGAGATTACCAAGCACAAAAGGACTGTCAATTTCTCTGAATTTTGCAGAGTTTGCGACGTAAAGTACAAGAGTCTCACTCCTAGTGATTCAAATAATATAATATTTGTTGATGAGCTTGAAGTTAGAGCGGCAACAAATAATGTTGCTGATCGTGATATGCATTTGGTTAGGGATCTTATTGTAACTGCCGATAAGATTAACCAAATTAATAGACTAAATAGTTACCCTTTGAGCTTTATACTGGCAGTAAGGAGTGAGGTGCTATATTCGGTAAAAAGTCTTGGTAAGGAGATAAATAAGCCGCTATTTGACTTTGGGGAAACTCTCGTCTGGCATAAGTATTCTAGCAATAAAAAAGAGCATCCACTCGTCAAAATAATCGAAAAAAGAATAGTAGAGTCTGAAAAAATAAAGAATGAGTTTAACGGTGAAGATGTTTGGGAAAAATATTTTCATGGTCAATACCATGGGAAAGAGATAAGAGAGTTTATTCTCGACCAAACGTGGTATCGCCCTAGGGATCTTGTTAGGTTAATGGGAGTGCTGCTTAAAACGTTTAAAGATAGAAGTTATGTTGTACAGAGACATTTTGATGAAGCCAGAAAGTTGTATTCGTCGGAGAGTTGGGTAGAGATATGTGAAGAACTTTCGGCCACTCTATCTCAAGAAGAAATTGAAGCTGTTGCTCGGGTGGTGGGAAGATTCAAGTTTCCATTTAACCTTATGCAAGTGCGTCGGCAGATTGATGATCTAGCTGGAATATATTCAGAGGTTGATAAGCTCGAGTCTAATAACCATGTTGGGGACTTGCTTAAAAAGCTCTATGATATAGGCGTTATTGGAAATTACATTAAAGGCAAGCATGGAAATAAAATTCCACAGTATGCTGCCCGAGGAAACCCTCGCGCTTTACTCGAAGAAGACTTCATTGTTCATCCTGCTCTTAAACCCTACTTTAGTACAAATTTATGATTTATAAACTAACCAGTACAGCCATGGCGAAGTCTGCCCGTCGAATTTTTAGACCTCTTTTTAATGTTGCGAATGTTGCACCCATCGTATCAATAGAATCCAATGGAAAAATATCGGTTCATAGGCCGGTTTTCTATAGCCCATATGAGATATTAGACTTTGCGAATACTGAGGAGAGAGATTCGAATACGCTTTAATTGTCTTAATAGTCGTCGTATGGCTGCCGGTCAGCTCAAATATGAGTTTGAATATGATGTTAGAAAATATCTCTAGTTTAAGGTCCTGTTTTTTTTATTAATTCATATTTAACCGTAAGTCAAGAAGAGAGCTTAGTTTTTTATAAGAACTCTCTGGCTGATAGTGATATAAACTATTTAAAATCAGATTTTTTGGTAAAAGGGTGGCTTTTATATCGGTGATTTTTAATTGTGCTGATGATTTTTGGGCAGTTTTAAACTTCCTGTAATAAGCTGATCTTAAAGCTCGACAGTAAAGAATGACTATCAGAGATGAATTTTCTAATACATTATCCTAATGTAGTGTCTCCCCTTCTCTAAAGGGATTTAAACGTAAGGTCCTGGCGCAGGTCGGCACTCACTCAAGAGGCGGTTAACATCTTGAGGTGCAATAAAAATGAAGCCGGACAATAATAAAATTGTCAAAGGTTATGCTCGTGCATCTCACGCTTTACGCGGGTGTTATGTATAAAATCCAGGCGTCGGTCGAATGTATAGGTAATTATTATGATTAGTGAAGAAAAGAGATTTATAATTAAAGAAATTGCTACAGCACGGTCTTTCAAGGAGTCGATTGAATTTTTTAACTTAACTCAAGATTTTCTTGGTGACTGCAGGTTTATTTTCGCATCAGATCATGGTTCAGAGCCGGGCTTGTCTATTGGTTTGGATTTTAAGGATGGATCTGCAATTCGTAGCCTATTCAATACAGAAAAAGTATTGGTTCTGGATAAAGTGACTTTAAGAGAAATGTCACGTGGTCGTGCAGATTTTTCAATAGATTATTCAATTTCACTTGATAACCAGGCGCTTAGTTATCTCGAACCTTACATAAGCGGTAACGAAAAAAAACTGCCAAATGATTTTAAGGATATATTTCTTTTCATATCAAAAGATAGTGTTTTTGTTGACCCGATGCCATATATTCATGAGAATTACTATAACTTGAATGATGAAAGGGCAGCCGGAAGAATTTTTGATAAGCTCAAGGCTTATGAGATTTTGAGGAATATAGATTTTGATTCGCTGGAAAATGAGTCGATTGTTAAGGCTAAAGTATCTGATTATGAATTGATGAAAAATACGCAGCAACATATTGCTCGAATGTTTACAACATTGAGCGAAGTAAGGTTTATGAAAGAGCTGGATTTTAAATTTAATTGCCAATATGTTTTTTTGCTAAAAATGGTGTCTATTCAGCTTGGCGATCCTAAAAAAAGTAAATTTTCAAAAGTTTTGGATTTTTTAGACTTTTGTCATTTTGATGTCGCTACTATCGGTTTTCGAGAAGTGCTTGTTGCGAATGAGTTTTTTGAAAAAGGCCAAGATTTTGCTTTTTTTAACAAAGTCCAAAAAAACAAAGAAGATCTTTTTAGAGTGATAAAAGGGATGGCTTGGGATCTTTATCACGTAAGGCAGATGGAGTGTCTAGCTACAATACGGCCTGATGAACGCGCAAGGTATTTTTTTCCATCGTTTTTAACATGTGATAAGCGACTAGTTGAGATTTTGGATTTATACCCTTTGAAGTGTTTGGCTTATATTGAGGGAGCTTATGAACCACTACCTTTTTTCGATGGTGATATACTTGAGGCTTTAACTCAATGTTCCAGAGAAAAAGATGAACTTTGCAGTAAGTATTTTACACAATCCAGTGCTAATTAGGCGGATGCAGGCTCTGAGTGCAACACCGTCAATGTGTCGATGACGGAACCTCATGGTACTTCGCCAGCTCCTCGCTCATCACCTCAATTG